>CAYGDZ010000032.1:0-7133 GCA_964348805.1 uncultured Candidatus Saccharibacteria bacterium
TCTCATCCCGGCAATAGGGGTTCGATTCCCCTCGAGATCACCAAGTTAATATAAAACTTGCTTATGCTTGCATTCCATCGCTAGTTCTTGATAATAAAACTATGGCTCAAGAGAAAGAGAAAACAAACAAGCCACCCTTAACTACTGAAGAGTTTGAGGAAAGAATGGAGCTCACCGAAGCACGTCGTCGGGAAATTCAACCGGTACTTGCAGAAATTATTCAGAAAGCTATATCTGTTTACAGTGTTCTTCGCCCACAAGCTCGACATGTTGGCGATGTTAATCGAGAATATGCACTTAGGTACCAAAGTGTCTTTAGCCTAGGTGGTTCAGCACTCGTGGCAGACTACGTAATGATCGGCTTTGGTAATCACCATGATCTCGTTATTGAGCAAAGTGGCTCGAATGACGGACTCGGTCCAAAATGGCTGGCAACACGTTCCTTGTTGTTAGAGGATTTACTATCCGAGGAAACAAAAATTGGACAACACGACTACAATTTTAGAGTCGGCATACGATCAAATAGCATAGAAGTTAATACGCTACGCTACCCTGAAAAAGTAGGTAAAGGTGGTCAGGTAGAAGACACACTATGCCCAGCTATAAAGGGGATGGAAGGTATTGAAACTTACATTGAAGCTTTTGATGCCGACTTGGATGAAGCTATTGCTCGTTTCGCGTAGCGCCATTATCAACTCCCTCTAGTAAACCTCAGTAGTTTCTGCAATAATAAACACTAGCAATTAATACAGGAGGGTGGGGGATCAACTCGGACGAGTCGACATTTACCATTTCAGCTTTTTGGTATCGCCGCATATGCGAGATATCTTTCTTTGTGTCGCTATTTTTGATAGCGTTTTTTGCGTTTGGTTATTTTGCTAGCGGACAGATCATCACAGCAGATTTCGTCGTACCATTTCCAGTCGCACTAGTCTCGGTCGCCGTCGCTGTCGCCAGCATCACCGCATATTTGATAGCACCGCGCGAAAAACTAGCCCAAATCACCTTGGCAATATATATAGGGCTGTGCCTGAACGTTGCGTTGCTATTGATACTGACAAACCCAATCACATCGCCATTCATCGCACTATGGATATTGGCCGCAGTATTTGCTGGCCTGTTCGGCTGGCGGGTACTGGTCGGATTCATGCTAGTCGTAAACCTGTACCTGCTAGTAGAGGTTGTAATATTCCAACGCATTGACCTGCAATCCCAACTGATCATATTTTTACTAGCATACGAAATACCAATACTGGCTAGCTGGTTAATATGGCATCACAAATCACACCCAGACAGCGCCAAAGACAGGGCCTACAGCGAACTAGTCCGCGAGCTCAGCCAAGTTGCCAACAAATCTGAAATCGTGATCAACGCCATCAACGACGGAGTAATCGCTGTCGACTCACAAGGTACAATCCAGCTAATCAACCCCGCGGCACAGGTCATAATAGGTTGGGGCAAGCAAGACGCCCTAAAGCTAGACTATCGATCGGTCATAAAATTACTGACAAAAACTGGCGAGCCGGTCAACGAAAATACCGACCCCATACAACAGGTTCTGCGCAGCAACAATCCTATAACATCAAATGACCTACAGCTAGAAACTAGCTCGGGCAAAAAACTCTTGATATCTGTATCAGCGTCACCAGTCGGGCAAATTGGCGCAGGTGCAATATGCGTATTCCGTGACATCACCCACGAGAAACAAGAGGAGCGCCAGCAAGCCGAATTCATATCAACCGCCAGCCACGAGATGCGAACACCCGTCGCCACAATCGAAGGCTACCTAGGACTAGCCCTAAACCCAGCAACTGCCACTATCGACGCAAAGGCCCGAGATTACCTGACAAAAGCATACGGCAGTATTCAGCACCTAGGGCGGCTATTCCAGGACCTATTGGATATCTCGCGTGTCGAGGACGGCCGGCTAAAGAACACACCAAAAGTTGTCGACTTGGTAGCGTTCGTCGGCGAAATAGTTCATACATTTGAAACACAAGCTAAAGCCAAGGACTTGGTACTGATGTTCAAGCCGGCAATGCAACAAAGCGGCCTGGGCAAACCAATAAACCCTGTCTATTACGTTGATGTCGATAACGATCATTTGCGTGAAGTCGCCAGTAACCTGATAGAAAACGCTATAAAATATACGCCAAAAGGCAATGTAACCATTGATATAACCGGCGACGCAGTCCACACCACATTATCAGTTCATGACACCGGCATAGGTATACCAAAAGAAGACCAAGTTCATTTGTTCCAAAAATTCTATCGAGTGGATAATTCCGACACACGAGACATCGGCGGAAGCGGTCTAGGTCTGTACCTGTGTCGTAGGCTAGTAGAAACCATGGGTGGGCGTCTATGGCTCGATAGTATGTACAAAGAAGGTAGCACTTTCTATGTCGAACTGCCGCGTTTGTCACACGAAGAAGCAACCCGCAAGATCGAAACAACTCCGGCCGACATGATGTAAAACAACAAATCAACAAAAAGCACTAGCATTTTTGCTGACTAACAATTAAAATAGGGGGTAATATGACGAAAATTATGCTTGTCGAAGATGACAAGAGCCTACGAGAGATATACGGCGTACGGCTGCTTGCAGAAGGATATGACATTGTTTCTGCTGGCGACGGCGAAGAAGCACTGGCTATGGCTATAAAGGACCGACCTGATCTAATCGTCAGCGATGTCATGATGCCAAAAATCAGTGGTTTTGATATGTTAGATATTTTGCGCTCTACAACCGAGACAAAAAACATCAAAGTCATCATGATGACCGCATTATCTAGTGACGAACAGCGTCAACGCGGCGAACAGCTGGGTGCTGACATGTACCTAGTCAAATCTCAGGTAGGTATCGAAGACGTAGTAAAGGCAGTACACCAAGTACTAGGTGACAAACCTGTCGCTGCAGCCCCTGCGGCTGCGCCAGCAGCACCGACCCCAGCTCCCGTACCTCCTGCAACACCGGGTGCATTAGCTCAACCAACTGCACCAGTGTCTCCACCGGCTCCAACTGCCGATCAGCCAGTCAACAGCATTGCAGCTGCGCCACCTGCCACAACTATTCCTGAACCGACAGCACCATTCACAGGCCAACGACCTAGCACACTAGGTGACCGAGTCATCCAACCACTAAAAGACAACCCTCGGGTTAGCAATGTAGATGTTGGCGAACTAATTGACAAAGAATTCACCTCTGATATACAAAGTATCGAAAATGTACCTGATGGCGCATCATCTGCTGTTCCACCAGCCGAAGCAGCGCCTGAACCTATCACAACCCCTCCACCAGCAGAGCCAACTACAGACGCCGCTGCACCAGTATCGCCACCAGCTCCAGAACCAGTTGCACCAACTCCAGATCCTGCAGCAGCTATGCCACCAGCAGAACCGGCTGCTGAGCCTCACGCTGACACGCCAATAGTTCCACCCGAACGATAAGCTATAATAGTCATTAATGACTCGTCTAAATAAACATATTGCTCGTATTTTGGGAATTTCACGCCGTGAAGCCGATAACCTGATCGACGAAGGTAAAGTAACGGTTGATGGCCAGATCGCAAAACTAGGCCAACAGCCCAGTGATACTGCATCTATAGTCGTAAATGGCAAAGAAATCGACAAGAGCAATACTGCACAATATATCGCTCTCAACAAACCCATGGGCTATGTTTGCTCGCGCAAACAACAAGGCGAAAGCCCTACGATTTACTCACTACTGCCACCAGAGCTGCAGCAGCTCAAAACCGTTGGGCGTCTGGACCGTGATAGTTCAGGTATCATTTTGCTAACAAACGATGGTGATTTCGCACATCAAATGACACATCCGAAGTTCTCGAAGGTTAAAATATATGAGATTCAGCTAGACAAACCACTACAGCCTCTACACCAACAAATGATTAGTGATCATGGGGTACAGTTAGAGGATGGAACTAGTAAATTCATGATCGAGAAAACAGCCTCAAATAGCACTAAGGAAACTACTTTTTCTGAACCTCTGCAGCCCAAGACCGACCAGACGTCGGGACCTTTGTCGGACATGGCGCGAAGCAGTTCTGAAAAAGTAGCTCCTGAAAAAGCAAATCACAAAATAACTTATAAAATCACAATGAGCGAGGGCCGCAACCGCCAAATCCGCAGAACCTTCGATACACTAGGCTACACCGTTACAAAACTCCACCGCATACAATTTGGTAATTATGTACTAGCAAACCTCAAAGAAGGTGAATTTAGTCCAATGAGTCTTCGCTAGTTCGACGCTTCATTGGCATAGGACCTCTTTGAAAACGTTCATGATAGTCTTCAGCTTCAGCATTACTCGCCGTATGGCAATAGCTATCGAATGTATCTTGACTAATCTCTGGGCCACGCTGAACTGTTCTGATTAATCTATCCAAATCCCAGCCCTGCCTTAGGCCAACGACATGAGGATCATCCTCAACATAGTGGTGGTGATCAACAGCCCACCTTCCATCCTTTTCCTGAATGAAAATTCCGTAATGTAGTTTTCCATCAACAAACTGCAAATGTATAATATATTCTTCACGTTCAAACGTCTTCTTTAGAAAAATATCATTCTTTCCTTCTTCTAACTGTTGGATTGTCATTAATTTTCTAGCCTCTATCAAAAACTCATCTGATACATAAGGTAGCTTTTCTTTCTTTGCAGTTGGAAAAAGTATGGCGAGTTCAGGTAACTTTTCTTCGGTTATGACACTCCTAACGATTGCGTCTTTCGGCGCTGTACTGATATCAGCCCCTAAATGAGCCATCTTACCCAACATAGCGAGGGTATACAGCAAACTCGTTTCAGTATCAAATTCTCGTCCTGCTTCCTCAATTTGAGTTTTTATATCGTCATCTTCATCTGATTCATCACCATTCTCGGACAGATCTATCGAGGATACATCTAGATCCATTCTGGAGTGTTGTATGAGGTGCTTTTGATCTCGGTTAATGTGAAAATATTGCATAGCAACTTGGCCTTTATTAGGATGGCACAGTACAATCGCATGACCATCCCAAGAATCTTCTGTATCAACCCAGGTCACAAAAGAACTCGCACTGCCGTTTTCGATGGAGTGCTGTATGGCTTCATAAGCAATAAGCTGAATGGCGTCAAAAAGACGCAGTTTTTCAGCTTCAAAAGTAGGGTATCCGTCAATATCTGAATCTATTTCACTCATTTGTTTTATTATACATTTTTACTAACATTTTGTCAATCTAGCTACATCTGTTACAATGGTTATAATTATGAGCAAGAAATTACCAACCGTTGCTATCGTCGGGCAAACCAATGTCGGAAAGAGTAGCCTATTCAACCGCTTTATGCGCAGCCAGCAAGCGATTGTTGCACGTGAGGCTGGTACAACACGCGACAACGTAGTAGGCAAGGCCGAGTACAACGACAAGCAATTTTGGTTGGTTGATACGGCAGGGCTAAAAGATCCTGACGACGAGTTCGAAGCCAGTATCCAAGAGCAAATTGACGAAGCAGCAGAAGCAGCGGATGTAATATTGGTTGTAGTTGATAGTACCAAATACCCGAGTGACCAGGACCGAATAGTCGCCAAAAAGGCATTAAAAAGCAAAAAGCCTGTCATATTACTGACGAACAAAACAGATCTAAAGGATGCTTTGGACCCGGAAGAATTCCGCCGCTTGGGTATAAAAACTATTTTACCCACCAGCGCCGAACACAGCCGTGGTATCCGAAAAACTCTGGATGAAATCGTCAAACTAATCCCATCGGCACATCAGTACGAGAGTGACGACGTACTGCGTATTGCCCTAGTCGGTCGCCCAAATGTGGGTAAAAGCCATCTGTTTAACACTCTAGCAGGAAAACAACAGGCGATTGTTGCTAATATCGCAGGCACCACCCGTGATGTTAACCGCGTCGCTATGAAATACCAAAAACGCGATGTTGAACTGTTAGACACTGCTGGTATCCGCCGCCAAGGCAAGCAAGAGGTAGGTATCGAGAAATTCAGCGTTCTGCGGACCCTACAGGCCATCGAGGAGTCAGATGTATGTTTATTGCTAATGGATGTCAACGAGCTAAACACGCAGCTAGATCAACGCCTAGCGGGTCTAATCGACGAGGCAGGCAAGGGTATGATCATCGTTGTCAGCAAATGGGATAGCGTAGAAGGCAAAGACGCCTATACCCGCGATGCCTTGGCGCCGAAAATTGCATATTATTTCAAATTCACCCCATGGGCACCACTGATATTCACGAGCTCCGTCACTGGTCAGAATGTTACTAAAATTTTTGACCTAGTCGTAGATATCGACGCCCGTCGCAAAGCCGAGCACCAAACATCCAGATTGAACAAGGTCCTATCAAAAGCTGTCAGCATGCATCCGCCAGCAGGTCTCAAAAACACCTATCCGAAACTGCGCTATATGGTACAAACCGACACAAACCCACCATGGTTCGTCGTACACGGCAGCAACCTAAAATTACTACACTGGAGCTACAAGCGATATCTAGAAAAGAAAGTCCGCGAAGAGTTCGACTATATCGGCACACCGATAAAATTCAGTTTCCGCCAAGAGGAAAAAGACAAAAAGTAAAGCCGTCCAGACAAGATTGCATCAGTGAAAAATCACCGGAAATCTTGCCTGGACGGCTGGTTGTTAGCGCCAGTTACCCGTGTGGGTGGTACGAACGCTCGGTCGAGCCTGCTGGTTCTGTTGCTGCTTCTCGCGTTCACGCTGCGCTTTTGCACGATATGACCACCACCAGATAGCTAGTGCAACGGCCAGAGCAGGGATCATGTAGAGGAACACTTGTTCTACCACACTCTCGATCACGTAGTACGAGATGACGAAAACAACAATGCCCGTTGCGATACCCTTGGGCTTGCCAGTCTTGAGCTGGGTAAAAGCGAAGTAACACGCCAATACCGCACCACAGAACACCAGAATTGCCTCGAGATTACTCATCTCTCAACTCCTGACTGTCGTGATCTTTTTTGCCTTCGAAAAGGTTGGAAAAAACAGCTGCCAGCACCAAAAGAGCACCCGGGAATCCTGTGGCCAGAGCAAAGATAATGATGATTACCACTTCGCCAAGGTTCATATGACATTCTCGCTTTCTAGGTTCGAATCTTTACAAA
>CAYGDZ010000033.1:0-7051 GCA_964348805.1 uncultured Candidatus Saccharibacteria bacterium
ATTACCTAAACCACCTGCAAGCCCTGGCAACTATTCGCACGAACATACGTGAATACAAACCACAGACCCAGTTGAGACTAAAGGATTTTGTCGAGTATGTACAGCTAGCAAATAGCGCCGGGATACGTTTAAAAAATCACTACGAGGCAACAGTCATAGACAAGGCGGTTCGTGTAATGACGGCTCACAAAGCCAAAGGCCTAGAGTTTGATTCAGTCTACATAATCAACGCCACCAGTGATACATGGGGTAGCAAAAGTCGTGGCTACAACAGCCGTCTGGGCTACCCAGAGAACTTGGCTATAGGCCAGGCAGGTGATAGCTATGACGACAAACTGCGTCTATTCTTTGTCGCTATGACCCGGGCAAAGAAACAGCTGCATATTTCTGCTGCTGACCAGAACATTGCCGGTAAATCTATGTTAAAAGCAGACTTTTTAGCTGACAAAGATTGGAAGCAAAAGGACGATAACAAATCAGCTGAGCTGTTGATACAAGCAGCTGAAAACACCTGGCAAAGTCATATTAGTCCTGTTAGTGATCATAATTTATTAGAGCTCCTAAATCCGTTGTTGCAAAATTACCGTCTGAGCGCTACACATTTAAACAACTTTATTGACGTAACAAACGGCGGACCACAGTCGTTCCTACTAGGCAACTTGCTACATTTTCCTCAGGCTATTTCTGCCAGCGCAGCTATGGGATCTAGCGTACACAAGGCTCTGCAAAAAGCCCACCAACACCTGCGAGTAACTAACGAAAAACGTCCCATAGAGGACGTGGTGGGTGATTTTGAATATTATCTAAATTTATCTCGTTTAACTAGTGATGACTTTAACCATCAACTACAAAAGGGTAGTGATGCGTTGAGGAATTACCTAGAGAATACGCATGATCAATTCACACCCGAACAAGAAGTCGAGTTTGATTTTTCTCGGCAAGGCTCAGCCGTGAATGATGTCCGACTGACGGGGATCATAGATGTTATGGATATTAACCACAAGTCAAAGAAAATATCAGTTATAGATTACAAAACCGGCAAACCGGCCCTCAGCTGGCAAGGTAAGAGTGATTTTGAAAAGATAAAACTACACAAATACAAACAACAGTTAATGTTCTATAAACTATTGATAGAACAATCCCGAGATTTTCAAGATTATAGCGTTGATGATTTGCAACTAGCTTTTATTGAGCCAACGCAAACTGGCGCGCTGTCTAACCTAAATGCAGAGTTTAGTAAAGATGAGCTAGATGAGTTCAAACAACTACTAGCGGCAGTATGGCACAGTATAAACAAAGGCGAGTTCATAGACACTGCAAAATATGACCAAAACTACAAAGGTATATTGCAGTTCGAAAAAGACTTGATTTCAAAATAAGTCTGTGCTAATATTGTATTCGCCCTCAAGCACCTTATGTAATTTCATATGCGCGTCCGTGTAATGAAAGAACAAGTAACTAAACAGTTTGGTAACAAAGAGCAGCTAGCGCCCTAAGTGGCGAAAAGCAAGGAAAAAAGAACATGGCTCGTAGCCTTAGGAGAGGCTCGCCGGTTTTGCTCCATCGTTACCAGATTCGCGTCAGGCCTAAAAAGCCATGACGGCGAAACCGCCAGTAGTAACCGAAACGATTCTCCGGGGGGTAAGAAAAACGTTTCGGTGGGGAGGAAGCCTCGCGCCAGCTCGGTTGCCGAGCAAGGCATGATAGGCTAACTCTACAACTGCGGTAAAATGCCCGGTCCCATATCTGCTAAATGCTGAGGACTGTCTGCAAAGACGGTTATCGCATAGATATAGGGGCTGGGCAGTTTCTTTTTAAAGACCTTATTAAACTATACTAAAATAATATATGAATAACTTTTGGCAACAACTAGACAAACCATTTTTTGTACTGGCACCTATGGAAGCAGTGACTGATACTGTTTTTCGTCATGTAGTTGCCGCCGCGCACCCGCCAGATCTTTACTTTACCGAATTTACAAATGCAACTGGTTGGGTAAACGCAGGTGAGAGGGCTGTCGGTGGTAGATTGGATAAAGCTGATGACGAAAAACCAATCATTGCACACATATGGGGATCAAAACCAGATGACATAGAGAAACTAGCAAAGCACTGCCTAGAGCTAGGTTATGACGGCATAGACATAAACACAGGTTGCCCAGACAAATCCGCGATTAAATCTGGTGGCGGCGCGGCACTAATCAAGAATCAACCCCTAATGGCAGAGATCGTAGCTGCTGCTAAAAAGAGTGGTTTACCAGTTAGCGTAAAAGCCAGGCTAGGGTATTCAAAAGTAGAGGAATACAGCGATTGGCTAGGCTTTTTGCTGCATCAAGATTTAGCAGCACTAACTATCCACCTGCGAACAAAAAGCGAGATGAGCAAAGTTCCTGCTCACTTTGAAATCCTGCCAGCAATAGTTGCTATGCGTAATGAGATATCTCCCGGTACCTTGATAATAGCTAATGGTGATATTAACGACCGCAGACACGGTCAAGAAATTATAGACAAGTACGGGGTAGACGGGGTGATGATTGGTCGCGGAGTATTTCACAATCCATTCGCATTCGAGAATGAACCTGTGAAGCACACAAAAGAACAGCTACTAGATTTGTTACACCTGCATCTAAATCTGTACGAGCAGCGAGGTGACAAAAAGCGTAAATACGAAACATTAAAACGTTTTTACAAAATATATATTCGTGATTTTGATGGCGCCAGCGAGATGCGACACCAATTAATGCAAACAAAGGAAGTTAGCGAAGCTAGAGCAATCTTAAACCGGCATGGACTATAAACTACCGACGCTTGTGTCGACGCAGTCCGGCAACCTTTAGCTTTACCGCATGACGGTCAACTAACTGACTGGCTTGTTCTAACTCGATCTGATTTTTAGCACCAGACTTTAGTTTTAGTGCGCGCTCTAGTGCGGCTTTGCTCTCACTCTCGACAATATCATCACTATGATCAGCCTCGTCGACTAGTACTTTGACAGAATCAGGCTCTATCTCAACAACACCACCACTAGTTGCAAAGTAATCCATCTGGCCATCACTGTCGTTCTTTTTGTAACGAACTGCGATCACACCTGGCTGAGCTAATGTGATCAAAGCCTCGTGACCTTGATACACCGAAATCTCGCCAGCTTTTGTAGGTAGCGTTACTCCGTACACCTCGGTGTCAAGTTTTGTTCCTAGTAGTGTCACCAGACTTAGCTTCATAGTTATTTTGCCTTGACGGAACTAATGTCAGATTTCATATAGAATGCACTTTCAGGCTTGCTGTCGTGTTTGCCCTCTAGGATTTCTTTGAAACCTTTGACGGTATCTTCTAGCTTGACGTATTCACCAGGCACACCAGTAAACTGTTCGGCAACAAAGAACGGCTGCGATAGGAAACGTTGGATACGACGGGCGCGACCAACAGTTTGCTTTTGTGCATCAGATAGTTCTTCCATACCTAGGATTGCGATGATGTCTTGCAGGTCTTTATACTCCTGCAATACTCGTTGGACTTCACGGGCAACTTCGTAGTGCTCTTGGCCAACTATATCTGGATCTAGAATAGTCGAGTTACTATCTAGCGGGTCAACCGCAGGGTAGATACCAATTTCAGTCAGCGCACGGTTCAGGGTAATAGTAGAGTCCAGGTGAGCAAAGGTCGTGGCAGGCGCAGGGTCGGTAAGGTCATCCGCCGGTACATAGACAGCTTGGACTGATGTGACAGAACCCTTACGAGTCGATGTAATACGTTCCTGTAATGAACCCATTTCTTGCTGCAAGTTTGGCTGATAACCAACGGCAGATGGCAAACGACCCAGTAGGGCAGACACTTCAGCACCAGCTTGGGTAAAGCGGAAAATATTGTCGATAAACATCAATACATCTTTGCCTTCGTCACGGAAAGCCTCGGCCATAGTTAGCCCAGCCAGCGCCACGCGCAGACGTGCTCCTGGTGGTTCGTTCATCTGACCAAAGACTAGGCTAGTTTTGTCCAACACACCAGCGTCTTTCATTTCGTGGTACAAATCGTTACCTTCACGTGTACGTTCACCAACACCGGCAAAGACCGAGTTACCACTGTGGAATTTTGCGATGTTGTTGATGAGCTCCTGGATGATCACAGTCTTACCAACACCAGCACCACCGAACAAACCAACCTTTCCACCCTTGGCAATTGGCGCAATGAGGTCGATGACTTTGATACCAGTTTCTAGAACTTCAGTTTTACCAGATTGTTCTGATAATGGGGGAGCGCTGCGGTGAATTGGTGCAGTCTTGCCTTTGACGGCTGGCTTGTCATCGATTGGATTACCAACAACATCAAACATACGGCCCTGAGTCGCAGCGCCAACAGGCACGCTGATTGGTGCGCCAGTCGCAACAGCTTCGGCACCACGTTGCAATCCGTCGGTTGTTGCCAAGGCAATTGCACGAACGGTTGTATCGCTCAGGTGCTGTGCGACCTCGAGCACTAGTGTCCGTTTGTTGTAATCAATGTGAACGGCGTCCAAAATAGCTGGCAGATGGCCTTTTGGAAATTCCACATCAACCACCACACCCACAACCTGGATGACTTTACCTGTTTTTTGTTTCTCTGCTGTACTCATCAAATATTCTCCTTAAACTTTCATCGCTTCTACGCCGCCAGATATCTCAGCCAATTCCTGAGTAATATCTGCTTGGCGCAATTTATTCATTTCTAATGTCAAATCATCTATCAAATCTGTTGCATTGTCGGTGGCGTTTTTCATAGCCATCATACGCATACTATGTTCGCTAGCAACAGAGTCCAGAATTGCCTGAAATAACTGGGCCTCGATCAAACGTATTGTAGCGGCCTCTAGAACCTCTGGTGCACTAGGCTCGAAACTAGCTTGCGACAAATGTTCGCTAATTTCTGTTTCTGTAAACCCAGCAGGTAGCAAAGGCACAGTAGTGACTTGCTGCGACAAGCTGTTAATGTACTTTGTGTAGATTACTTCGACTGCATCAACTTTTTTAGTAGCAAATTGTTCGACAACTGTATTCACTACAGCTTTTAGCGCTGGACCTGTTGGCTCTTCGATCAGTTCGTTATATACACCAATCACATGGTCATTTTTCAGGCGTGTCGCTAGCTGCGCGCCTTTTTTGCCGATCGCAATTGCGCTGGTCGTAATCTTCGCACTGTCGTCTTCCTTTAGTCGGTTGATGTACTGTTTTAGTACGTTGCTGTTATAAGCTCCGGCCAAGCCACGGTTACTAGTGATAACTATAACTATGCGGTTTTTTACTATGCGCTCTAGATACAACGGATGAGTTTTTGTTTCACCATCACGCGACAATCTAGTCAGCAGTTCTGACGCGGATTGTGCATACGGATCAGTCGCACTGGCAGAATCTTGGGCACGACGCATTTTGCTAGCCGCAACTAATTGCATAGCCTTAGTAATCTGCTTGGTACTTTTGACCGAGCGTATTCGTCCTTTTAATTGACGAGTAGAGGCCATCTATTCCTTGAATCCTTTCGCAACTTTTTCAGCAGTCTTTTTGATAGTCGTCAGCTGCTTTTCAGTTGGTTTATCACCTTTGTTAATTTCGCGCATGACGTCTTTGTGATGAGTCCATAGATCACTCAGCAATGCCTCTTGGGCTTCTTTTACTTTACTGACAGCAACAGTTGCAAACGCACCACTATCGATAGCTGTAATGCTAGAAACTTGCTCCCAAATGCTCATAGGCTGGTACTGATGTTGTTTCAGCATTTCGGTTAGTCGTTGACCAACATCGATTTGCTTTTTAGTTTCGTCGTCTAGGTCTGAACCAAACTGTACGAAACTGGCGAGCTCACGAAATTGTGACAAGCCAAGTTTCAGGCTACCGCTAACGCTCTTCATAGCTTTCGTCTGAGCGGCGCTACCAACACGAGATACTGATAGACCAGCCGAAATAGCCGGTCGGATACCTTGATAGAACAGATCAGTTTCAAAGAAGATCTGACCGTCAGTAATAGATATCACGTTTGTCGGAATGTATGCCGAAATATCACCAGCCTGCGTTTCGATAATAGGTAGGGCAGTCAAACTACCAGCACCTAATTTGTCAGATAATTTTGCAGAACGCTCTAGCAGGCGAGAGTGTAGGTAAAAAACATCACCAGGATAAGCCTCGCGACCTGGCGGACGACGTAGTAGTAGAGACATTTGACGGTAAGCAACGGCATGTTTTGTCAGGTCGTCATAGACCATCAGCGCATGCTGTTTGTTATCACGGAAATATTCACCCATAGCGGTTGCAGAATATGGTGCGAGGTATAGTAGCGATGCTGGATCACTCGGACCAGTCGCAACGACAATAGTTTGCTCCATCACGCCTTCTTCTTTTAGTCGTTCGACGAGTTGACTGACTTTGCTGAGCTTTTGACCGATAGCCACGTAAACATTCACCACGCCTGTTTTTTGCTTGGCCTGATTGACCATAGTATCGACTGCGACGGCGGTTTTACCAGTCTGACGGTCGCCAATGATTAGTTCTCGCTGACCACGGCCAATAGGGAACATAGCGTCGATTGACATAATACCTGTCATCAATGGTTCATGGACTGATTTGCGCGCCATGACACCTGGTGCAGCTTGTTCAACTGGACCAGTTAGTTTTGTTTTGATAGCACCCAGACCATCTAGTGGGCGACCTAATGGGTCAACCACGCGGCCTAATAGTTCTGGACCGACAGGAACCTCCAAGGCTTTACCTGTTAAACGGACCTTGGCACCAGCTTTTACTTCAGAGTCTTCGCCCAGCAGCACTGCACCGATTTCATCTTCGTTTAGGTTCAAGGCAAACGCTTCAACTTCGTCTTTGTCGGTTTCAATCGCCAAGATCTCGCTATAACCAGCACTAGACAAACCATAGATCCAAGCCACACCATCACCAACACGAGTGACGATACCAGTGTCTTGTAACGAACCATCAACTTGCAAATCAGCAATGGCTGCTCGTAAGTCTCGTGAAAGTTCGTTTACTGAAATTGTATCTGCCATGGTTTCTCCTTTAGTTTCCTAATGCCTTTAA
>CAYGDZ010000034.1:0-6950 GCA_964348805.1 uncultured Candidatus Saccharibacteria bacterium
ACTATAAAAAGTATAGTAAAATGTAGTTATGAATGTATCGGCCCAAAAAAGTAGTATATCGATTGCCTCGGGCATCATTGGGCATAAATGGACCGCCGAAATCTTATATGCGCTAAGCATCAGCCCGCAACGCTTTTGCCAAATACAGCGATCGGTTGGTGGTGTTAATCCCCGTACACTGTCGGCACGTCTGGATGATCTGGAAAACGAAAGTATTATTTCTCGTCAGCCTATGGAGGGCTGCGCTGGCGACCAGTACCAGCTAGAGCAAAAAGGTCGCGATCTATTGCCTGCTATTCAGGCGATGACCGACTGGGGCAAAAAATACTCTGGCTAAAATATTTATCTTTTAGCCACTATACCAATTCAATATTAAGACAGTTTCTGCTACAATTTTGTCAAAGGGTGAGGAGTAAGGATTTTTAATGAGCGAAATAGCTGTAAAAAACATAGACCAGGAAGAAAAACCACCAAAGTATGTCCGAAAATATAATAAGTTTATGGAGAAATCACTCCTGCGTGAACCAACTGGCCTAGTAGAGCTGACCAAGCGCTACCCTGAGCTACAGATGAGCTTTGGTAAGACAGATAATTCGTATTACATCACCATCAAGCTACGTTTAGAAGAAGACTCTGCATTTAAGCGTGAAATGCCGTGGCACGAAACTCCTATCGCCGATCATACTTTTGTGTTTACAGTAGAACCAGACGGTTCGCTAACGAGACTGATAGATGTCAGACCTGCTGCTGATACTGAAACGGATACTGATGAGCAGCCGGCTGGTGATACTCTAATATCTGTTTTGGGTAAAAAGAAAGCTAAGGAATTCACAAGGTACATTACTGGTAAACAATCGGGATCTCTATATGATATACAGCCTTTTTTGGACCTAGACGATATAGCATTAGACAGTATCGCTGACATTCATACTAGTATTGCTAACAGGCAAACCGCATAAGCAGTAGAGTTTTTTGGCATAATCTGGCAAAATATAAAGGTTATTAATAAACTTTTCTTGACTAGTGGGGTGTGGCCAAGTGGTAAGGCACCGGGTTCTGGTCCCGGGATCGGGGGTTCGAATCCCTCCACCCCAGCCAAGACAAGTGTTATTATAATAGATAATTATGACTGAATTGCTATACATAAATGATTTTGACGTAGAAACATGCGTAGCTAATGTTGTCTCTGTATCTGAGACCGACGATGGCCGATTTGATATTATTCTGGACCAAACCTGCTTTTATCCGCGCGGTGGCGGTCAAGATTGGGACCGTGGCACAATTACAAAAGACGGTATTGATGAGACAAATATCGAGGAGGTTCACCTGGACCAGGACGGAGTCGTCCATCATATTTGTAGCTCTACCAAGCTATCGGATGGCGACGAGGTCTCTTGCACGGTCGACCCAGAGAGGCGCCTGATCAATACTCGTTTACATTCTGCTGGCCATGTCATTGATATGGCAATCTATAAACTAGGACTTGATTGGATTGCAACAAAGGGCCAACACTACCCACATCTGTCCGCCGTTGAGTATTCTGGTACCTGGGATCCTGAAAAAGCCGACGAGCTGCGTGTTGCCCTGGAGAACAAAGCTAATGAAATGGTGAAAATCGAGCAAGACAACAGATTGGTTTTTATGCCTGTCAAAGATTTGCATACTGTGTGTCACCACGTTCCTGACAATATTCCTACAAACAAGCCGTGCCGTGTGGTCATATATGGTGAAGACTATGGCATACCTTGTGGTGGAACACATGTAAAAAACTTGCAGCAAATAGGTACTATGCAAGTACCTAAACTAAAGTGCAAAAAAGGCACTATCCGAGTCAGCTACACGGTTGATGGTATAAATTAGATTTTTTGCCCAAATAAATCCTATGATATAATCCTAGTAACTTTTTAACACAAGGGGAATGGCCATAGAACCGAACAAACAAACTTACGACAACACTAACGACCAAACAGACAATACTGGCGGTCCGAACACAACCGAACCTGGTGGGTTTATAGATAAACCTTTTGACTACGCTAAAAAAGAGTTAACTTCTCCGGACATCGAGGAAGACGAGGGTAAAGATTTCCTAGTGGCTTTCTTGCTGTCATTCTTTTTGGGCACATTCGCAATAGACCGATTTTATTTGGGTCACATCGGCGTGGGTATTCTAAAGCTCATAACATTGGGTGGATTTGGTATCTGGGCATTTATAGATGTTATTTTGATACTAGCTGGCAGCGTCCGGGACAAGCAAGGTCACAGACTAAAGAACCGTGACAAATATCTGAAACTAGCAATCGCTATATTTGTGACAGTCTATGCGTTGTCATTCTTGGCAGTATTTGCCTTGCAAGCTCTCAGCAGCTAGGTCAGTTTTTTCTTTGAGTCCAAATATGATTTTTTGATCAGCTGCTCTAGCACGGTTAAATCAACATCAGCTAGCTTGTTGATATAGACACAGCCAACGCTCTTTTTGTGCTTTCCCAGTTTTTCTAACAATTCAGAATAGTCTGTAAATCCAGGTGAAATAATATACAGTGTCAGGTTTTGCTTTCGTGGTGAAAAACCAACTAATGGCCAGTCGCCCTCCTGGCTGCTGCGTTCAGATTTGTAGTGATATTGACCAAAACCTATGATACTAGTCCCCCACATCTTGGCCTTTTCACCTGTTGCTTTTGTAAACATATCTAACAGAACGAAACTATCATCTAGCTTGGTACCGCTCGCAGCAGAATTTATAAAATCCTCAACACTTGCGTCGTTTACTTTTGTTTTTATCTCACCCACAGCAACCTCCTATCGATTAGCTCTGTTTCTAAATAGCCATGAGGCTAGTGGAATAGCAACAATCATAATACCGACACACCACACAATTGACAGCCAACCATGATCGCCGATCGGGTAGCCTAGTATCAAGGCTCGCACCGCTTCGATAATATGTGTTATTGGTTGATTCTCGGCAAAGGCCTTTAGTACAGGAGTCATATTATCAGTCGGTACAAATGCGCTGCTGGCAAATGTCAGTGGGAACACAATCACGAATGACAGCCACTGCACGCCTTCGACACTCTTTGAAACAACTCCCATGATTGCTGATAACCATGAAAAGGTTAGTGTGAATAGCAATAGGATAAACGCGATATATGCCCAATCGGCCGGACTAGCATCACTACGAAATCCTATGACTAAACCGGTTATCAACATCACAATAGTCGACAGTCCGTTACGGAATACATCTGAAATCACGTGGCCGCTTAGTACCGCCAAATTATTCATAGGCAACGATCGGAACCTATCAACAATACCTTTTTGCAAGTCATTACTAACTGCGATTGCTGTAGTAGTTGAACCAAAGGCAACCGTTTGCACGATAATACCTGCCATCAAGAAATCTAGGTAACTGACACCAGCAGGCAATGCTTGTTCGATCGCACCGCCAAAGACTGTGGCAAATAGCACCAAAAACATAATCGGCTGAAAGAATGTGCCTAGCAATTGGTCGGTATTACGAATGATGTGCGTGCTACTGCGACGGATCATGATCAACGAGTCAGTGACAGCCAGCAAAGCTTTTGGTTGACGAGTAAATGCTAATTTGACTGCCATGTTATTTCTCCTCCTCTTTCGTCACCTTTTTCTGTTTGCCTGTCAGCGACAAGAACACGTCGTCTAGTGTAGGTTTATGTACTTCCATAGATTCTACGGCGATATTTGCCGCAGATAATTTTTCTAGCACTTCTTTTACGTCTTTGTTCACAGTTGTAATAGTTAGTGTCAGTGATTTTTCCTTTTCATCAGCATCAACGACTGTCTTACCTAGCAATCTACGTGCATCTGCTAGTGATTTCTCTGTCCTGAATAATAGTTCTAGGCGGTCTTTACCGACTTTGCCTTTTAGTTCTTTTGCGGTACCTTCGGCAATCACCTTACCGCCATCAATCACAATTATTTGGTCGGCCAACTGGTCAGCTTCTTCCAAATACTGCGTCGTCAGCAAAATAGTTGTACCTTGCGCCATTAGTTTTTTGATGATCTCCCACATGGCGATACGTGAACGTGGATCCAAGCCAGTTGTTGGTTCGTCTAGAAATATGATCGGTGGTGTCGCAATCAAACTGACCGCTAGGTCTAGTCGACGGCGCATTCCGCCCGAATATGTTTTGGCAGGACGGTCAGCTGCATCTACTAGGTCAAACTCGTGCAGCAATTCGTCGGCGCGAGCTTTGGCGCTCTTGCGGGTGAGTCGGTACAGGCGTCCCATCATCACTAGGTTTTCACGACCAGTCAATAATTCATCGACTGCGGCAGACTGCCCAGTCAGACCAATAATCTTTCGAATTTCATCAGCTTCGGTTACTGTGTCAAAACCTTCTGTTTTAACCGAACCACTGTCAAACTTTAACAATGTGCTGAGGATCCTGACTATTGTTGTTTTGCCCGCACCGTTCGGTCCCAGCAGCGCCAACATAGTACCGCGCTCGACAGTGAAATCGATGCCTTTCAGAACTTTGTTCTTGCCATATGATTTCTTTAGTTTTTTAACTTCAATTACGTTGTCGCTTTTTGCCATACATCTCCGTTTTCATTTGTTATTTTTATTATACACGACACCATATTATTCAAAAGGCTGTGGGTAATATCTACCAGCGCCCAGTACTAAAAGTCTTCTTTGATTTCTTTTGCCAGACCGTTTAGTCGGGATTTTTTATCTTTGCCATCACGTTTGATAAAAAATAATGTCAACAGCGCGCCAAATACAGCACCTAATGTATCGACAATCAGGTCGTTCATGGTGTCGACCAGTGGCGTCGCTGTATGGCTACCCTGCAAATAAGTACCCAGGAACACATCTGCCAAATACTCGAATATTTCCCATATTGCACCTATGCCCAAGGTCGTCATGAATACAACAAACATTGTAGAGGCCAAGCCTACCTTTAGCGCACCCGTAACACGCAATGTATAGGCAAACATGGTAGCAAAAAATCCTAGAAAGAACGGCAGCATAAAATGCACAAATTTATCAAAATATGGCACGTTATCATAAAAATTCAATGTCTCACCGATGACAAACTGCAAAACAACCATCGCAAACAATATCAGCTCAAATTCTAGCGGTATAGCCTTTACCCTGCCGCGTGTGATTAGCGCAGGCGACGATATCGCAGCTAAACATAACAGTATGGCAACACCGATCAGCGGCTCGACTATCATTTGGTATATACCAGCAACCAGTACAATGGTTCGCAGGATCGCAACTATCTTTTTCCTCCGAGCTACTAGATCTGTCTTTTTGCTCATATGATTAATATAACACAATAAATACTAACGTTATTTATTGACTTTATCCTTATTTTGTATTAAAATATTATTAATTGTAGGATTGCTGTTTTGTACATTCAACAAAGAACCAAAAGGCTGGTGCTATATGTTCCAAAATTTAAGGAAGCGAGAGCAAGGTTTCACCTTGATCGAGCTGCTAGTAGTCATCCTGATCATCGGAATACTCGCGGCGATCATTGTCCCTTCGCTTATCAGAAAACAAGACGAGGGCCATGATGCCAGAGCAACTGGGGAACTCGTGAAAGCTGAGAGCCAACTCGTTAGCTGTTACAACGGAAAAGAGCAGTCGCTCGACTTTCGCAAGTGCAGCAAGCCGAGCAACGTGACTGTTGTAGAGCTCCAGCAGGACGGCTTCACACTTCTAAAGAGCTCCAAATCAGGTCATACCTTCATGATCGTGCGATACGAAACAGGCAAGACCGTTCGTATCTGCGCTTCTCAAGAAGGTAAAACCGC
The DNA here is from genome assembly GCA_964348805.1 of uncultured Candidatus Saccharibacteria bacterium. Taxonomy (GTDB): domain Bacteria; phylum Patescibacteriota; class Saccharimonadia; order Saccharimonadales; family Saccharimonadaceae; genus JACPYF01. Next base: position 5,800 of record CAYGDZ010000034.1, read on the forward strand.
TTATGTCAGCTGCCCCGAGGGATGGCCTGAATGAACTGCAGTACTCCGGCCGACGACTTAGTGTTGTCAGCCGGAGTACACCCGCCCACCACGCGTGGGCATTTTTATTTGCTATAATGACATTATTAACAGGAGGTTAGCATGTTAGAACTAGATGGAATCAATATTTGGGCAGTCGTGGTTGTGTGGTTGGTATATATGTTTGTTGGGGCGTTTTGGTACTCGCAAATGGGCTTTGCAAAGCAATGGACTAAATATACAAAAATCGACATTTTGAAAATACCAACGGATGAGGCAAATAAAATCATTGGATTCGTTGCGTTATCTGCGTTGGTGCAAGCATCTGCGTTAGCGATCGTTTTGAATTCGCTAGGTGTTGATAGTGTTTACGAAGGGCTAAAAGTCGGCTTGTTGTTATGGCTCGGTTTCACAGCTGCTACAACTGTTGGCGTCACGCTATACTCACGCCGTAGCTGGAAGTTCCTGTGGCTCAACAGTAGCTACTTTTTGGTAGTTATGACTGTCGGCTCGATCATCCTAACGATCTGGCAATAGATGAAACTAATCATCATCCGCGGACCATCGGGTAGTGGCAAAAGCACTATTGCAAATAAACTTCGTGAAAGCAGTGATCACAAAATTGCACTGCTAGAGTTCGACACATTTCGAAACGACATATTAGGCCTTCAGGGTGATTATTATCCGGCGGCTATCGAGATGTATACCCACAGCGCGCTAACCGTGTTAGCTAATGGGTACGACGTTATAATGGATGGCATCTACAGGCTAGAGGGGCATGACAATCCACTCGAAAAGCTCTTTGGCAGCCACGACGGTGAAAACTATATATTTTGGTTTGATATTTCGCTGGACGAAACAGCCAAGCGACATGCCGGTCGTGAAAAATCAAATCTCTTTGGAGAAAAAGAGCTGGCCGAATGGTACAGCAAACCTACAGCTATGGGCTACGATTTTGAATACGCAATTCCTGAGCATTCGACTATCGAACAAACTCTAGAGCTAATACGCAGTAAAACTGGGCTCTAACCCTGTCGCAAAATCTTTTGCATCGACTTGCCTTTTGCTAGCTCGTCGATTAGTTTATCTAGATAGCGGATCTCTCGCATGGTTTTTTCTTTGATTTCCTCTAC
>CAYGDZ010000035.1:0-6901 GCA_964348805.1 uncultured Candidatus Saccharibacteria bacterium
GTATAAACTAAAAGAACTAGTGAAACAATTTAATCTTGCCGATGATTTAATGAATTGAATTTTATATTAATCTAAAATAGCATAATGTTGTTAAAAATGGTCAGTCCGGCTATAATTGTGAACAAGATGCTTATAAAAGATAAAAATAAAGATTTAACAGTAGTAGAATTATTTGCAGGTGTCGGGGGCTTCCGGATTGGATTCGACCGAGCAGGAGGCTTTAAAACTATATACTCAAATGACTTTGAGCCTTGGTGTAAAACTACATTTGATGGCTACTTCGGCGAGGGTAGCTTAGATTTAAGAGACATACAGACTGTGAATGCTGCAGAGATTCCAAACTGCGATATATTAACCGCTGGATTTCCTTGTCAGCCTTTCTCAAAAATCGGTAAGTTACACGGTTTTGCAGACGCCAGAGGCACACTATTTTGGGATGTTTTACGTATATTAAAGGCAAAGCAACCAAAAGCCTTTGTGCTTGAGAATGTAGCAAATCTTATAAACCACGATAAAGGCTACACTTTTGAAAGAATTAGAGATGGACTTGAGAATGAACTTGGTTATCATGTGTACTACAAAGTATTAAATACTAAGGACTACGGCTTGCCTCAAGATAGGAAAAGAGTCTACATAGTCGGGTTCAAAGATGAAGTGAACTTTGAATTTCCAGAACCAGTTAAACTTCAAAAGTACGTTAAAGATATTTTAGAAACCGATAAAGTACATGACTTCTATTATATGTCGCAAAAATATATGGACGGGTTAGAAAAACACCGATTAAGGCACGAGAATAAAGGCCATGGTTTTGGTTATCGGGTGCTAGACCCGAATGGTATCTCAACGACTTGTGTAGTAGGGAACATGGGTAGAGAACGGAATCTAATTCAAGATAAGGTTAGGCCTGTAGGTACTTTAGGCAGAACGGGCTCTCCTGTGAACAACAGAGGTATCAGAAAATTGACAGTTAGAGAGTATGCAAGGCTACAGGGTTTCCCAGATGACTATGAGTTCCCAGACAAGGTTACTGTCGCATATAAGCAAATTGGAAATGCAGTTTCAGTGCCAGTTGCTGAGGCGGTTGCTTTAAAGGTTAAAGCTGCATTAGCTTCTTCGCTTGAGCCTAAACTTTCCGTTAGACCCATACTTCTTAATAAAACAGCTTTGGTCGTAAGTTCCTAAGTTCTCTAAACTGTGGTCTTCGGTGCTATCAAGATGCCAAACTCTAACTTTCGGTTTGCCTGATATATCTTTTTCATTTAGAGTCATTCCACAAGTTATACATTTATATTCGTCACGCTCTAAAGCCTTCTTTCTATTGCCGCCAAAATACTTTTCATCATATTCACGCTCCATTTTTTCAATAACTTCTGGGCGACTGTAGTAATCCTCAGCGTATTTTTTATTAGCGGCTAATCTAGCCTCTCTATTTTTTAGATGAGAGCGTTTAACAATATTCTTGAACTCAGAACTTTTTGAATAACATTGCTTGCAATAACCATAACCCTGGTGCTTAATGGTAGTTGTACCACACGTTCTACATTCATCGTAATACCAACTCCAACGGCTCACTTTTCTAGTCTCATTCTGTCGCACTAGTTTATATATGTCCGGTTTACTCTTTTTGAACATATCTATATTTACACCGATGGCGGCACAATATTTACGCACAGAATCAAAATACTCTGCTTCAATACCTTTTGCCTCCGCTGCGGCAATTTTTTCATCAACAATATCACCCTGACGGTCTTCTCTTGAAATGACTACTGCATTACGAGCTGCAATATCTATTTCAGACTTCCTGGCTTCCTGCTCCAACGGTCCGCAATCCATTTCAAATCCAACCTGTTTTTTTATTATCTGTCTGACGCGTTCTCGAGTTATCTTGTACTTTTGTCCAATCTCCCCGTACGTATAGCCATCTCTATACATAGCTAAACAGTCTTTCGAACGTGGGTCGTCCCTGACACGTGATTTATCACGAGTGATTATTTTTTTAACGTAGTCCTGGGGTATCTTCAGTTCTATTGCAACCTGCTCTGGCTCGAGACCAGTGCTTATTAGTCGCATTATATTAACATTCAGTTTACGGGAAGACATGGGTTACTCACTGGTTTTAAATGTATCCTCAAACAGGAATGAACTAAGCTCTTCTGCTGCTGCTTGATGTATTCTTTGTACAATTTCGCTTGTAGTTTGCTCAACATTGGCTGCGTTAAATTCGCCCGGGTCACTTTTCTCAAGTGTTGTAAGCGCCTCTTTCACGAAAATATCAACATATCTTTGAAAAATATAATCCCTCCAGCGTGGGGAATTTTGGTCAAAACGTTCCAATATACTTTTTGCAAGAGGCGCAGAAGTGTTAATCCAATACACGCCTTCTTCGTAATCTTTTGGACGTTGATATACAGCTGGGTGACGAGCAGTAAGACTAATTGGTTCGAAGGGCTCAAATGGATCTGGGTCTTGTCCCGAAAGTAATACTTTGGGTGAACGTTTTGTTTTCTTTGGGGTATCTCCGCCACCCTCGTTGTTGCCCTCTGTAGTCGCACCCCCACTACCATCTGAACTACTATTACCCACACCAGAGCCTAAGCCACTGCCGCCGCTACCACCGCTTCCAATACCTGCGCCTGTTCCACTGCCTGAGAGTACTTCTGCAAGGATTTTTGACATAAACTTGTCTTTCCACTGGTTGAGGAAACTGTTTAGTGTTGAGCTGATGTCTTTCATCTTCTCTTCACGCTCTTGACGCTCCTTGTCAGCTATTTGCTTACAAAGGGAAACGACTTGTTCGCTTGTCCATTCAAGTAGAGCTTTTGTAGTGGGGTTTTCAATTAGCTTAGCTCTATCGTTCTGTACAGAGTCTCTAGTAGGTTCTTCAAGAATTGGGACTTCAATTTCACCATAAACAAATACGTACTGAGGCATGAACGTAACATTACCAAGTTCATGTAATTTATATGAGCCAATTACACCTAGCTCTCCAATTACATCTATTCTGTTTAACTCGCCGTGCTTACTATTTTTAAGGAGAGGCTGTTCTGATGTGTATAGTTGCAACTTACCAGCAGGATATTTTTCATTTGCTAACTCAACTTCAATATGGTCGTGGTGTGTCTCGTAGGTAAGCTTGTCTGGTACAGTTATCGGCTCAAGCATCTCAAAGTCCGCAAGTGGCTTCAACTGTTCGGAGTGAAGTTTATCAGTAATCACAGCTTCGTTGTAAATGACTTTGCCAGGTATACGTGCTAGAATTCGTTGCGACTGGGGGTGGCTTACTAACTGATTAACGATAAAGTTTACCTTTGGCACTGTGGGCATGTTCACTGGGCCTATACCACGAACAACAGTAAAGCCCGTTGTGCCATTCAAGACCTTGTCGGTAACAAGCTTTGAAACATAAGGCTTATCTAGGCCAGCAAATTCCAGAGCTTCTTTTGGCGAAACTTTCTTATTCTTATAACCCTCTGCGAAACCGTATTTTTTATTTTCTCCGAAACCAAAGACACTAAGTAGTTCATCTTTGTATGTAATAAAATATGATCTAGCAAACATCTGCCGCATATAGAATTTGCCACCATTACCATGCCCGCCAAACGTCTTAAGGTTTTTTCTACCACCTTTAGAAGCCTCCGGGTCACCCCAACGTTTAAAAGCCTTTTCAATATCAAGTTCTGACATACCGTTGAAGTCTATGCACTCAACGGTAGCAGTTCCTTTTTTGCCGTCAGCAAATCGAAAATAGACGGCCTGTTCCTTGTCTGCAATAGAAGCTCGCCGATATGCATCTACAGAATTCTTTAACCATTCAGAAAGCCCTTTAACGTGGTCGAAGTTGAAACTTGCGCCAATAATATCCAGCAAGTGGTCGTCGATAACGTTTGGTACTTCCTGAATTTTATAGTTCTGTAACGCCATTGCTTAATGCTCCTTCTTGTACGTTATGATTTCATCAAAGGCAGTAAGCATATGAGTGTGATAAGCAGCCAGCTTACTATAGATGGGACTCTTCATCTCTTTAGTTGCACTTACAACATCAGAAACAGTACTAAGTCGTCCAATAAAGTCATTCCTAGCCGTACGTACAGTCGCTCCAATATAGTCATAAAAATCTGTGTCAACTAGCTTAGAAGCCTCATCATTAACAAATAAGCCGAAGCCAGGGGTTTTAGATATACGTGCCACTTCTTTTTCAATATCTCTTGAAACACGTTCAGTATGGCTAACCTCAAGTCCCGAAACCGCATTACTAAGTGCTTCAACTGCAACTAGACCTTTTTCGGTCAAAGCAAACATCTTCTTACCAGCAACAAGCAACCCTTTTTTCTTAAAGTCATACAAGGGCTTGTGAACCAAGTCTCCTGATTCAGGATATTCAGGATAGCCTTTTAGGTGGAAGTCGTCTGGGTAGGTCTCAAATGCCTTAACCACAATATCTTCGTAACGGATGCTCTTGCGTGATTTTCCCGAAAGCTCAAATAACACCAGTAGTATTTTTTCGCCTCTACTAAGGTTGACTTTGTTCATAGCTTGAAGCCCTTCTTTGGTTTTTTAAACTTTGCTTTTACGATTTTAGTCTGTTCGTCTATCGCTTTAAAAATCTTGTCTATTTCTTCATCAGTATAACTATACGACCTGCGGTCTGCACAATTTCCTAATATGCGTAAACGGTCTAACACATCGTTTGTGCGTTGAGAACCAAGGCGTTTAAACCGGTCAGACTTATCTTTTTGAGATGTAGCCATGTAAACTAGAACTTTCTAATGCAAATAATAATCATATTTGCACTGTATCGCATTTATTTACGTTTGACAAGTCCTATTTTCACTATTATTAGTAAATAATATGATTTATTCTGTAGTAATTAACAATCGTAAATAAAAAATGATCGAAGCAATCACTTAACTGTGCAATTCCAACTAACTGATATTTAACGCAAATTTAGCAAAATTTAAATGTAGACAGAAAGTTTATTCCTATTTTTGCCACAATATATGGTCTATAGGTCCTTTTTTGGACAGTGATTCTATATGTTCGTATGATTTTTGCAAGATTTGCTGCAGGATTGGTAGTTCTACATCGCTAAGCTTCTTTATATAAACGCAGTAGCCAGTAGTGGTATGTTTGCCTAACTTTGCTAACAATTCGCTGTAACGTGTTGTACCGTCCATCAGGTACACAGTAATTTTGCCGGCTCTAGGGTAGAAGCCTAGGGTGTGTCCTTCGCCTTTACGACCGCTTGCATATTCATATTTGTAGACTCCGTAGCCTATAGTGCCTATTCCGTATAATATCGGGTCCTCGCCGCTAATTCGCTGCATCATCTCCATGATCGTTCGTGTGTCATTTTGTAGATCATCGTCTAACGATGCAATGTACTGCTGCAAGGTTATATCGTGTCTCTCATCTTCTTTGCTCATAGCTCAGCCAATTCGTATATGTCGATTGCAGGCTCTTCGTATGAGTGGGTTTCGCGGATGACGGCAATCACTGCTTCAATGTTTTCACTATCGCAGTTAATTTCAATTCGTTCCTCTATAACTTCTTCAGGCTGTCCAACCTGTCCTATGGCAGGGTTGGCACCATCAACGGGCAAAAATCGTCCAGTGCCTTTTACTGAAAAACTGCAATGTGTGTAATTGCCAACCTTACCACCACCAGCATTGCCGATGGCCGCTCGTAGTTGATTGGCTTCGTTTTCTGGAACTGTTACAACAACTTTATAATTACTCATAGCTTAATTATCACCATGAACATGTCTTCCGTCGTATGAAGGGCCATAGAGTGCGTACTCGGCCGCCATCATCCCAAGTGTTGGATCTTTATATTTTTTGGTTACTTGAGCCGGCTCAAGATCATAACCTCTTTCTATAGGCTCTACCTGACAAGTAGGGCGATCATCTGAAGTTACCTTAGTGCCATTATCTCTCTCGTCTTCTGGATTGGTTCTGCGTTCTCCTGTCATATTCAAATTATATCAAAAAGTAAAGATTCTGTCGGGTGATATAATTGCTTTATGAGTGAGATTCTTGACGTAGTTAATGACAACGATGAAGTTATAGGACAGGCAGAACGTGATCGTGTACATCGCGAAGGTCTAGTATGTCGTCTTGTGTATGTTTGTTTTTACACCGCTAATCGAGAAGTTATCCTGCAAAAACGAAGTGATATCAAAAAGAATGATCCAGGCAAGCTAACTACAACAGCGAGCGGGCATGTAGCAAGCGGACAATCCTATTTAGAAGCTGCCGCGAGGGAAACGTTTGAGGAAACAGGAATAGAAGTATCGCCAGAAGATCTAAAGAGCTTTGGCGTTGTTAGGGCGGACTATGTGCAGGGTGACTATCTGAGTAACGCCATGCGCAGTCTATTTGCATATGAGTTTAGTGGTACTGCAGCAGACTTGAAAGTTGAAGATGAGGAAGGTGCAGGTTTTGAAACAATCGACATTGATGAGCTAGAGACAGAGCTTGAATCTAATCCGGATAGATTTGCATTAGTACTGACTGATACCGTTGGTAGAGGTCTAATCCAAAATATCAAAAAATTGCTGGATAGTTAGAATTTCGTGCAAACTAAAAATGCCGAACACTTGGTCCGGCATTTTTAATTGGTTTGTTAAAAACTTAGTAAGCTTTTTTAGCTCCGTCTTTTACTGCTTTTTCAGCATTGTCTTTTGACATCATTGCACAAACAGTAGTTCCACACTTTGCGTGCTTTCCCTTGGCCATGTAGCCACCTTTTTTAGTTTGTACGATCTCTGGAGCTGACAATTCAACGCCCTTTTCCTTACATTTAACGCAATATCCTGTAACCATATCTGTCTCCCCTTGAACATTTGTTGTTCATTATAAATTTGGTGCCACATATCGGACGTATTTCAAACCGCCGCAATTGA
>CAYGDZ010000036.1:0-6791 GCA_964348805.1 uncultured Candidatus Saccharibacteria bacterium
CGTTGAATAGTGTCTGGTTTCAGGACGATCAGTGTACGTTCCATGTTTTAGTTTTCTCCTATATTTTTAATACCTTGGGACTATTGTACCAAAAGCACGCCAATGACTATAGTCGCAACCGCTATACGGTACCAGCCAAAGATCGCTAATCCGTGATTGCTCAGATATGTCAGCATGAATTTGATAGCTATCATACCACTGATGAACGCTGCAATATTACCTATTACAACTGGCTCTAGGTTAGCTATCAGGTATGCCCTGTCGCTGTCTTTTACCAGTAACTTTGTCAGTAGTCCTAACATGATAGGAATTGCTACCATGAAACTATATTCGGCAGCAGCTTTTGGGTTCAACCCCATGACGCGACTAGCAATGATAGTCGAACCTGAACGTGAAACCCCAGGTATTAGGGCGAATGCCTGAGCAAAACCAATAACTAATGCGCGCTTTGGACTGAGCTCTCGCCCACCTGATTTGTTAGATTTTCGTGGCAGTTTGTCTATGACAATCATCAAAACACCGACTATAGCTAGCATGATCGCAACAACTAGTGGATTTAACAGTTCTGGGCTATTTTGGATAAAGTCTGCCAGCAAAAATCCTAGCAGACCTGCAGGTATAGAAGTAATCAATATGTTTCGTGCCAAACGATAGTCGCGTTTCACAAAAACTTGGCGAGCTAGATCAACCAACCTAGACCAAAAATAAATGATCAGTGCCAGAGCCGTACCAAAATCTAAAGCTTGAATAAATAAATGATCAATACTACCGAATAGAGACTGAGCTAATACTAAATGTCCCGAACTAGATACAGGTATAAACTCGGTAAAGCCCTGCACCAACCCTAGAAATATTGCTTCGAATACGCTCATTGCTATGATTATAACAGAGATAGGATCTTAAAATACTAATTTCCTATAATCTCTGCAGCCAAAGTTTGATAAGGTGCCGGGGCCCTCATCAAACCTGACGCGAAGCAATTATAGGAAATTAGTATTTTAATAGATCCGCACCCAGAATGTCGCAAAATAATAACGCTTGTGCTAGAGTGTGAATATGTACCTATCTGATGCAATTGTCGATTTCCTAGAATATTTAGAAGTCGAACGTGGCCGCTCACAAAAAACGGCCGAAAATTACCATCTATACCTCAATCGCCTACTGGAATTTCAGGGTGATTTGTCAGTTTCAAAAATAAACAGTGAATTGGTACGCAAATGGCGTCTATGGCTAAACCGTTACAAAAACGATTCTGGCCTTGGCCTGTCGACTATGACACAAAGCTACCATCTGATAGCGCTGCGCAGCTTTCTGACATACTGTGCAAAGCGTGATATCAATACATTGGCACCTAATAAGATCGAGTTGCCAAAAACCAAGAGCAAGCAAGTCACTTTTCTAGATACCGACGAAATTACTCGTATGGTCGAAACTATACCTACAGATACGCCAAATGGTTTGCGGGATAGAGCTATAGTTGAATTATTATTCAGTAGCGGTTTGCGCGTATCGGAACTGGTAAATCTGAATCGTGATCATATCAATATAGCCAGACGCGAATTCATGGTACGTGGTAAAGGCGACAAGGACAGACCAGTTTTTATCAGTAATGACGCAGCAATGCACATCGAAAATTACATGAACACCAGGCAAGACAGCCTCAAACCGCTATTTATTAGTTACCGTGATCGCACACCCCAGCATCTAGATACAACTGGTGATTTTCGTCGCCTGACACCCCGCAGCGTGCAGCGTATGATCAAAAATTACGCTCTAAAGGCTGGCATAACAAAACATGTCAGCCCACATACTATGCGACACAGCTTTGCGACGGATCTGTTAATGAACGGTGCAGATCTGCGATCAGTACAGAGCATGCTGGGACATAGCAATATATCGACTACTCAGGTATATACACACGTTACCGACCAACATCTACGTGAAGTTCACGAAAAATTTCATACATCATCTAGCTGACTAGTCTACTAGGTCTATAGTTGTTCCACCTGAACTAAAGGTACAAGCAGAATCAGATGAATAATACCTGTCGCCATCTGCTAACTGAAAGGCCTTACAAACACCTTGACTAACGTCCAATCCATTTTTGTCATCCTTGAAAGATACCCGGGTGACAACTCTACGAAATACATCGTTTGTGCGCCCAGTAGAATCTATCTCTGGATTAACACCGTCAAAAATCAGCGGATCACCTGTGCCGGCAGTACTTGAATACATAGATAATTGCATATCTGTATTGTTATAAATCGGCATAATGCGTACATAATAATTATATACGCTACTATCACCCGGAGTCAGCCCGCTAATTAACGCGCTACAGGCATATTGATTAGCATCTGGGTCACATTTTGCGGCGACTGGATTGTTTTTGCGTGAATACTTTGTAGCATCAGCTGATGTCAGGTTAATTGTCGACGAGCCGTTAGTGCTAGGATACAAAAACACAGTTCTAGCATTATCATCAATCTCATCTACACTAAATGATCCTGACTTTGGCACCCCTATCACCTGCACCTCCATCATAGGGGGTTTATTAGCACCCCAGTTGCTGCCGCTAACCGGTAGATCAAAATCAGTGGTTGTATCTGGAACTTCCGGTGTATAGTTGCTCAGTTTTATATACCAATTTAGCTTGATAGATTGAGGTTGACCGCCGTTTATGGCTTTTAGTGGTATTATGCTGCGCTCGTTATTGTTCAAGGCTGCTTTGTAATCTGGTGTGTTTAATTTTACCTTTAGACAAGTATATGCCTGATTCAGGGCCTCATCGGCGTCATCTGTGGTGATCTTTACCTCTGACGATGCGTCGTTGGTGTTTAGATCTAATCTATTACCCAATTTCTTTTTGAATTGATCGCATGTATCACCTATCAATGCACCTTCGGGACCTCTGAAAATACCTGTTGTTAGATCTGTAGCACTACATTCGGGATTGCTACTAGGATTAGCTATGCGAACACATTTTTGATAGTACAACTCTAGCCCCCTCTTGCCGTCCTCTACCCCAACCTGCGCCGAATCATAGGCACTACTGGATAGATCGTTATTTAGAGCTTGTTGTCTGTCCTGGCTAACGATTGTAACAAAACTGATAACGATAATACTGATCAAGATGGTAAAGAAAACTACAACAAACAGAGAGGCTACTCCTGATTGTTTGCTGTTGGTTGTATTTATATTCATAAAAAGATAACCTTAATCACTTTATTATATACCTTTTGCATATGAAGTCACAACAAAGGTGTTCAGTGCACAGAAATCATCGCCACTACCACCCTGACACTTGGCTGCGCCATCATCAAATATCAAATTCTCTCCCTCTGGTGTAGAAATAGTATAGACAAACCTAGCCAGCTTTGTCGTCGTCAAAACTGTTGGATCTTCGCTCTTGCCAACCTGCACGGCAACCGGCTGGCGAATTACCAAATCATCACCTAGCAGTACTGTGGTATCGGATTTTGCTGGTTTTTTATAGTCGCTGCCGTTTGGTCGACAATAGTCGCTGCCGGAATCACGCACCCGCACCATACTAAGCTCTCCATCGGCACTATCTTCGAATTCTTCTCCTGTTTTCGAGTCATTAATACTGTGAACATTCCATATGAAACTATAATGCCCTGTGCATAATCGAGTGTATACTTGCTCGCCATCAATTTGCTCGGTTTGTCGCCAAGTTACATCTGCAACTGTACTGGTAGAATCAGTTTTGTGAAAACTAGTTTGTACTTCACTGGCGATCGCCCTACCTGCTTGGTTAGCTCTCTTTAGCGTCAGTCCCTTGTTATATATACCAATTATATTCAAAATACTGAGCAGAATAATCACCAGCAATACAGATAACATGGCCATAGATAGCGACAGTTCCGTGATGGTGAATCCGGCTTGTTTGTTACGGTCAATTTTATTCATAATAAAGCCTCACTATCGTACCCAAGGTTGCTTCTGGGCCGCTATATGGTGGCTCCCAACAGGCCCGAATATGCAGGTCTAGGTATGACACACCCGAACTAGCGCCGCCACGAACTGCTTCTACCCAAATACCGCTGCCAATGTCTGCATTCGTTTCTGGGACTTCAAAGGCACTTGCGTCTGTTACTAGTTCGAGTCTGCTCATGTCATCTGCGCCGTTAACGTTAGGGAATCTAACAAAAAAGCTGCCATTTGGCGGATCTACTGTTTCGCTATAGCATGTTCCGAAAACACTAGCACTTGGCATACTGCGGCCGACAATATCGCGCCATATTTTTGGCTCGCCTGTGGTACCAGTTTTGTTTTGCATATATTCGTCACGAACATAGCGCAGCATATCAGCCTGAGCTTCTATTGATTGTCGCGTCAGAGTTGTCTCTACGGCCATCTGGGATTGTGCCAAGCTGCGGTTCATTGAAGTCATAGCCAGCACAATACATAACGCCGCAACTGCAGTCGCAAACATGACTTCTGTCAGCGTATCGCCACGCATTTTAGAGAGTTTTTGCATGGTCATGCGTCGCACCAATCTGTTTTTTCCTGCGTATCAAACTGGGTTGTTATCGAATCTTGGGTTGCACCCGGGGTAATTTTTAGTAGTGCGTTTGCCCTGAATAGATCTGCTGATCTGATGCATGATTTTATAGACTGATTAGATGCAAAGGACAATATTCTACCCCTCAGATCTATTGTGTCACTGGCGCCATCGACTAACGAATCTGCACCTGCTATATAGTAAGTATTGATCGAGCCATTTATAGGCGAACGCAGTATTAAAATATACCTAGCATCGGTGCCGATACCGTCACCAGTGTCTAACCTAGGTATGTCTAGGTCTGCACCCCAAGGAATTATAAAATCCAGCGTAGATTCTGAACTTTTTATAGCTTTTGTCTCAATATTTCCCAGGCTAGGAGCAATGTCGCCGTTGAACAAATCCAGGTCCGAAGGTGGGTTTTCGCTCTCTTGGGCGTTATCCGCTACATCCTGGTTAACTATTACCCTATAGCTTTTTGTGTGGACTTCGTTATTAATTACATGCCGCAGGTCAATTAACTTTCCAACTATCAAACAACCGCTAGCACCTGTATCGGCATCTTCACCCAAACAAGCGTCGTCCTGACGGCTATTTATAGTTACTTGGGTCTCGTTATACTGCTGTTGCAGCATAGATTGCGTACCGTTGGCAGAATCAGTAAACCTTTGTTGTTGCACGGCAATACCAATACCCGCCATCATTGTAGCTAGCAGCAATCCAGACACAGCAAAAAACAGAGATATTTCGATAATCGTAAAACCGTCTTGCTGGCTGGTTATTTTGATGCCCATTTGCTATGCATTATAGCATAAGCACTGTGGTTGACTACAGTAGTACGGTGCTGATTCCAGAATATGTCAGCACCATATACCACTGGATAATTTCGTGACCAAATAATCCAGCAATAACAAAACCTGCGATCAAAAACGGACCAAATGGTATATGCGACGTTCGCTTGATTTTGCCGGTTGAGAGTGCGGGTGCAAAAACTAACGTCCCTATTAGATTAGCTAAGAAAAAGGCTAACAGCGCTAGCTGCCAATCAGCCAACAGTAGGGCCAAGCCCAAGCCTAGTTTGATATCACCAAAACCAACCCATTTGCCTTTTGATATAACATACAGCAAAAAGTAAAAGCCGGATAATATTGCAACAGAACCTAGCAAGCTAAACATGAAGTACGAGATACTGTCAGCCTCGATAGCAAACAATGTCGCCATTGCCGCGCCCAGACCAATTAGCGGGAAAACTACCCTGTCTGGTAGAATTAGCCACCGCAGATCGTATACAAACAAGATAGCTAACGCCACACCTGCGCTCAACCATATACCGAACTGTAACAAATGATTAACTGTGTCAAAACCATACGGCCAGAATGCCAAACTAGCTACAAAGAACGCGCCGACAGCCAATTCTACCAGCGGATATTGTGGACTGATAGGTTTGTGACATTTGCGGCATTTGCCCTTTAGAAATACCCAACTAAATACTGGTATCAGATCATACCATGCTAATTTATAATGACATTTTGTGCATTCTGATCGCTCCAATAGCATGTCTTTTTTGTGTTTGATACGCCATACAGCTGCATTTACAAAACTACCCAGGCACAAACCTATAATAAACAGGCTCAGTGCGAAATATGTTTTTTCCATAAGCTTTATGATAGCAGGTCAGAGGCCAAATAAAAACTCCCATTTGCTGGGAGCTTTTACTTTATGAACTAATTATCTAGTTAGATTGACAGTAGACGCCGCCGCCTTCTAAGGCAATCCTTAGAGCTACCTTACGTGTACCAGCATTTGTATTGACATCTCCATCATCGCCACAAGTTGCATCTGCATTAACAAATATTTCCCCTCGGTTGTTGTCCGAATTTGGCTGTACTGTATCAGTACGTACTATAAATGCGTATGGTTCACCTTCACTAGGATCTTCAAATTCACCATCTGCTGATTTCAAATATTTTTCCCCGAATTCATTCCACTTTTCGGTATCTGAACCACTACCCGTTCCCTGATGTGGTAATTTACCACGATTATTACTCTGATAGTTATTAACCGCCGTTAACGTGCGCCCAATATCATCTTTTCGTTGTGTATCACGTTGGTTACGTTGCAATGCAGGCAACGCAATAAAGACCATCAAAAATATCAGTGCTGCTATCGCTAGTACCAGTACAACTTCGATGATTGTAAATCCGTTTTTGTTTTGTGCTTTCGAACCGTTCATATAGATTTCCCACCTTTCTGTATGAACATTAATTTT
>CAYGDZ010000037.1:0-6741 GCA_964348805.1 uncultured Candidatus Saccharibacteria bacterium
GTAGCTATCAAACAGTTTCAGTCGCGAATATTTCAACACAAACTATTGGCGGTAGGTCAGTTCTAGTCGTCAGTTACCAAGTCACCGATGGCGGCGCACTGGACGACGACGGCATAGCCAATGGTATTATTGTCGACCCGGCAGGCCCTGCAGTATTTAGCCCTAGTGGCTCGTCTGCAGCTAGCTCGGCAGGCGCTCCAAATACAGGTATACAGCAACAAAACAGTATACTGTTGTATGCCAGCGCAGCTATAAGTGGGTTGGCATTATTGATAAATAGACTAATGTTTACACGCAACCAACTGCGGTTAAAAACTAGTAGAAAATAAAAGAGGTCCACAGTCAGAAGTTGGAACCTCTTTTACTGTGGACCTGTTCAAGTCGACCGCTCCCAGCTGGCGAAACCATCACTTGTACGTTGTGATCGAGGGATTACCTCAATCATGTCGCAATCGGGTACGTGCTTCTGAACGAACTCCGCGGCGCAATCCTTTATGGCTTCAGCAAAATCCTTCAGAACCTCCTGGTTACGTTCTTCACGCATCCACAAACCTTCGACAAAGATCACGATGTCAGAGAAACCGTTGAACGCTACCTCTACAGGTGCGAAAACGGTCACTAGACCACGCGTGATCTTCATCTCTTTCACGGAAGATGCCGCCTTGGGCAGTTCGTGACCAAGGAACTGATTGATATCTCCTTGATTTGCGGTTGTATTAGACAGGCCGTGCACTACCAGCACTGGCATGTTCTCACGCTCCTTTGTTGACGACAAATTGCAAGAGTTTGTATTTCAAGACTCAATATTAAGTTTATATCATATAATACTATTTTTAGCAACTTATAGCTTATATTCATGTTTCTAGGCTATACTAATTTTATATGAAGATACTCCTAAA
Source organism: uncultured Candidatus Saccharibacteria bacterium (assembly GCA_964348805.1). Classification (GTDB taxonomy): domain Bacteria; phylum Patescibacteriota; class Saccharimonadia; order Saccharimonadales; family Saccharimonadaceae; genus JACPYF01. The sequence goes on from CAYGDZ010000037.1 coordinate 900, forward strand.
ATGGCTCTTGATTCTGGCATTTTGGCCTATTGCATTAGCATATTACCTCATAAAATGGTCTATGAAACACTCGCAATCTACTGTAAAATCAGAGAAACTACAGCTCTCCACAGACGTTTACTCTGACACCAACGAAAGCTTGCCAAAAGCTAAACAACATGAAATTGAAGTAAAAATAAGCCAGCACATCGCAAAGCTTGTAAAATTTTACAAAGAACATGGCCAGAGCCTACTGAATCAAGATGTTGACCAGATGAAAGTCGTAAAAAAGCTGATACCTCATGCAGATGCCCACACCTGCCCATACTGCGGAGTCATCCACCCTTTCAGCGCTACCCGAGCTCGTAAATGTCCAGAATGTCAGAAAAAGATGGTTGTTCGTTCGGGCCTGTATATTAAAGAGCAAGACATTGAAAAGGTAGAGAAATTACAATCTGCTGTTTTTGAACAGTCATCTTACGCACACAAGCTCAAAGATCAGATTCAGTACATTCAGGACAGTAAAATACAAAAACGCTATATAGAATGCATGCTATCAATTGCTAAAGCTTACCAATACTGTGCAATTATCAAAAATATTACGCACGAGCGCGGTTTTACTTTTTGGGATTTTTCATGGCGAGAGCTCAATGTAGCAACTTCGCTAGCTGTTGAGACCAGCAATAGTCCACAAGATTTCGCTTGGAATGGATACCTGAATATTAGCTACGAACAAGCCATGCACGCCATGCGTCAAATGAAATTTAACGAAAAAGTGCAGGGTAGACATCGAAACGCATATGTTGCAGTGGGCATGTGGCATAATCACTTGATTGAAGATCTAGCTTTTAATCAAAGTCAGACGTGGCGCAAAGATGAAGTAATGCGTATGATACATATTGCAATAAAGCTTGGTACCTTAACTGAGAGTGATATACAGAAAATTAACGATAAATCCCGAGGCTTTGCCAAAACTAGAAAAGTAAGTAATGAGTTCGAAATTATACTAAAAGAGATCGATAGTTACACTCTGCTAGACGACAAAGAGCAAGATCTGCTGTGGCAGATTCACTAGCTTTTTAGCCCCATAGAGCAGTGATACAATAAAGGTACAAGCAAATGAGGTGGTAATGCAAAAATCCGATGCATTCAAAAAAATGATGCAAATGAAAAAACTTGTTATCGCTGACTTCTAAATACACGAAGTTATATACTTGCTTTTTTAACTAAAAAGTGTTACTATAAACGCACTATTCAAAGTTTTTTTGGATGGTACCTTAACAATTCACTAGTTTGCATATTTGTTTAGGTCGCATAGTACACGAGGTGGTTTGTGCTGCGCGACCTAAGCAAACAATTCCTAAGGAGGAACAATTGGTCACTGTAATACCGGTCGTAATCTCGATCGCTTTCGGTGCTGGTCTGTTCCTATGGGGCAAGAACAGCAAGTCAGAGTTCAACGTCAACAACAAAGAGTTCGCTATCGGGCTCGTCGTATCTGTAATGCTTTCGTTCACAGTGGCTCACTTTGGCAAAAAGATCGCTATCAATCATGCGGTCGGAGGCTACAAAGAGTTCTGGAATGGAAGCATTGTCAAATCGGGTTCGAGCAGTGTTGCTTGTACGCGTGATGGCGACTGTCAACAAACCTACTCGTGCGATCCGTACACTGTGATGGTGACCTATACCTACACAGTCAACGGGAAAACACAAACGGGTGTAAGACCTGAAACTCACTACCACGACTGTCCATACGTCACTAGAGAGTACAGCTACTGGCTGGATGACTCTTTTGGCGATCGTCACATGCTGATGGATCACGGTTTTGCCGCGAACCCCCAACCATGGCGTAGCAGTAAAGGCATCCCCGGTAATGTCCCAAGGGGCATACCATCGGCGTGGATCGATGCTGTCAAGGAAATCCGTGCAGGAGATCTACCGCCAGCAACCAAGATCAACGAGTACGACAACTACATTCTCGCCAGCGCTCGATCGATTCTGAAAGAGCACAGCGACGATGTTGCGATGTACAAAAAGCAAGGATTGCTAGTCGCACCAACGGTCAGCTGGAAATCGCCACTCATCAACGGCTTTACAGCCAACAAGGTTGTGTTTGTGAAAACGAACATGACTAACCAAGAAGAGTGGCAAGATGCATTAAACCACTTGAACTCGGCACTTGGTGTCGAGCGACAGGGTGACATGCACATGCTGGTGGTCCGTGCCAGTGCCGTCAACGACCCGGATGCCTACGCCAGAGCACTCATCGCGTACTGGCAAAGCAAAGAATTCGGCAAGTGGGCATTTGGCAAAAACGCGATCGCGGTCATTGTCGGCGTCTCTGACGACGGTAAAACAATGGAGTGGATGCGAGGTAAAACTGGCATGCCTATCGGAAACGGCGAGCTGCTTGCAGCACTTTCGTTCACTTCGAAGGGGACCACTGTCGATCCAAAGTTGCTCATCGGTTACCCGATAGCAAAATGGAACGGCAAGAAGCTCAGCTTTACTCGAAGCGGAGGACTCATTGAGCACATTGTGCTCGTTGCGACACCGTTCGTCCGTGGCTGTATGGACTGCAAAGACAAGGGAGACAACGGAAGTTCGTACGTCTACCTCAAGAAAGAACTCCACCCCTCTACGGAGGCCCAGGTGATCATCCTGATCGTCTCTCTTCTATTCAATATGGGGTGGTGGCTATTTCTGTGGTACATACCGTTTTTCGAACCTATCACAAGAACCAGCCGCTACCGCGGCTACTACAGCTAGGAGAACCAAGTGGTACAAGTAAACGCCTTCCTTGAAAAGATCAAAGAAAAGCCAATCCAGACGGGACTGATCGTCCTCGGCGGAATCCTGCTGATCATCCTTCTGGCCACCTGGAACAACGTGGTCAACGAGGGCAACAAGCAGCAGGCAGATCTGAGCGCTCAGTACGTCAAGAATCAGAACTCTCTGAGCATCTGCATCACCAAGATCAACGAGACCGCGAACGTCACCAAGGCACAGTCCGAGGCATTCACTGCAGCCATGGTCGACACTGTGAAAGGCCGCTACCAGCAGCCCGGATCGTCCGCCGTACCTGATCAGGGCAAGTTGTTCTCAGCAATCATCGAGAACTACCCCGAACTCAGTGGTCTCAACGACGCGTTTGCTCGCGTCTACACTGTGATCGTCGGCTGTCGTGACAACTACAGGGGTGATCAAGATCATCTGCTGGACATGTTGCGCAAGTTCGACGCATGGCGAACTGGAAGCTTGACCGTGAAGACACTCGGCGGCAACTTTCCGACAGACAACCTGATCGCCCGTGTCGGAGACCAGAAGTACACAGGTCAGACCGCCAAGGACAAGATGTATGCCATCGTCCTCGCAGCCGACGCACTCAAGTCTTACCAAACCGGTGAGCTTGAGGCGTTGGATCCCTTGAACCAGTAGGGCTGCCCCTCTGCAAACTAGTGAACCGGCCACCGAATGCGTGCATACCAGCACTGCATTCGGTGGTCAATCACTTCAGTAAATGTGTATTTATTCTGACGAGTCCAAAAGGACGAAAAGTGAAAATTATTTCAAACGGTCTAGCTGGCCGCGGTTTTTGACGATATCTTTGTAGTTGTACTGAATATCTAGAGCTTTTTGACACCAACGCTGCACATCCTCAACATTTACCTGATCTGGGCTGGTATAGCGGGCTTCGGCAGCTTTGAATGAGCCTTCGGCCTTTAGATCTGGCTCGTCAAACGCCTGACCGCTCCAAAATAGCAATCGCACACAGTTTTTCAGCACATCATAGCCAGCGATAGGGTTACCATCGCTAAACCATACAGGCGCTCCGTGCCAAATTTTGCTAGTAGTTTTGCCATCCAATGCTGTTTGTATTTCAGTCGCTAACAGATCGCAAATATCCCGATTCGTTTCATCCTGAGCTTTGTTGTAAGCAATAATATCTTTGTTCATACAATCATTGTAACGTACATATACAATAATGGCTTTTTTATATAAAATGTGATATAATACTCTTAGTCTTTTCCAAAAACTACCAGATTGAAGGGAGAGAAGTAAGTGAGTGTTGCGTATTGGCTAGGCCGAAAAGCCACACCCCAAAAACAACGACACAGAGTCTTCGTAGTCCGTGCAGCTGACCCGTTGTGGGCAGGCGGTGAACTTGAGGTGAGAGATGACCTTGAGTACATCACCGCAAACCTCATACCCAGGGTTGATCCCGGAAGGGTTTGTCTGGTCAACTTGAGCGAGGACAACGATCGGATGACTTTGACCGCCATCAGTAATCAGCTGATCGCGTGGGGGCCCAAGGAATGGAGATCCGAAACGCTTCCAGCAACTGCTCGTACAAAGTTTCACGAGTGGATCAAAGAACTACTTCGTGAGATTGCTGACGAGCCTGAAAGCACAGTTATCGTGATCGTGAGTCGTAGCTCTTTCGACATCTGGCTCAACCACGTCAAGTGGGAAGACCCGATAGACAAAGAGTCGCAGATACTGGAGATAATGAGCCCTTCAAGGCTCATCAGTGTCGCATAAGCCGTTGCCCCTTGCGGGGTGGCGGCTTTTCGCCTATCAGAACTAGTTTATAATATAGTAATAAAGCGAGGGGCTGTTATCAAAAATTTATCTAAAAACACCAGATTTCATCGCTATGGACACAGCGCTACAACTATAATCATAGTGACTATAGCCACAGCGCTATTGGCGTATTGTGCGCTGATGATTTGGCAACAATACCAGGCGACGAACAAACCTGCATCGTCAATCAGCCAAAGTACCCTGAGGAATTCAACCAATGAACCTGAGGAAACGAAGCCAAATTGTAATAACTACAAAGTAGCCGACCATTTGCCGCGCAAGATCACACTGCCCAGTATCAACAGCAGTGGTTGTATCATACGTGTCGGTATAGATCAGGATAACGCCATAGCTGTGCCAGGCAATATACACCTGGCTGGCTGGTACACAAACTCGCCGTTACCTGGTAAAAAGGGTGTAAGTATAATCGATGGTCATGTCAGCGGCAAATACAACCCAGGAATTTTCAAAAAGCTCAAACAGCTGCGAACAGGCGACCAGTACAAGATAGAATTTGGCGACAAAAGTACCAAAACGTTCCAGGTAGTCAGTGTCAAAGAGTACACACCAGACGAAACAACCAAAAAGATGTACGAACAATCAACATCAATAGAACGCCAGTTAAACTTGATAACCTGCGGCGGCCAATTCGACAAAAAATCCAACCAATACGAAAAGAGAATTCTAGTAACCAGCAAGCTGGTAACAGCCAGTAGTTAAGCCATACATTGACAAATATTACAAACAGTGATACAATAATAATACTCATAACCCTTTGAGCTTGTTAAATCTCGGGGTTTCCTGAGGCAACTTGACAAGCTAGAACTGATAGAAAGAAGGCAACATGCCCGAAGAAATATACATCATCGGAGCCATCTTTGCGGTGGTTGCTCTCGGTTTTTTTGTGGTGGCAACACCGCAGTTTGACCTGGAAACAAAGTGGGGCTACGCCTTTCTGGTTGTAGTCGGTGGCTTCGCTGCCCACACTGTGTTCATCAACACCACCTTCTGGGACACCCCAGAAGGGCTCTTCTTCTGTATGTCAGGGAACATCCTGCTCGTAGCTTTCGGAGGTGCGGTTGGCAACGTGTGGAGGCGCAACCGCCTTCAAAAACGAAGCAGAGTCTCGACCTAGAGACAGGTGCAGATCAGAGTGGGTTAGTAGCGCGTTTAACGCGTGAAAGCCCACACTGGTCACTAAACAACAGTTCTAGCTTGTCATATACACAGATTTATACAGTCGACCAAACGGTCGGCTATTTTTATTGGCTATACTTGA
>CAYGDZ010000038.1:0-6500 GCA_964348805.1 uncultured Candidatus Saccharibacteria bacterium
AGGTCCCCGGTTCGAATCCGGGAGGCGGCTCCAGAGATAATACTTTATTTATACCAGTAAATGTGCTACAATAAACATAACAAACGAATAACAACCCTAATAGAGAGAAAATATGGCAAAGACGAAGAGTAAACGCAAACTAGTTGGTTTAGTTAGTGATGACAGCAATCATCGTACTTATTACACGACCAAAAATACTCAGAGTACCCCTGACAAGATTGTTCTACGTAAGTATGACCCTATTCGTCGCAAACACGTTACCTACACCGAAACAAAGAAAAACCTCGGCCGTAACGAAATTAAACCTCGCAAAGGCTAGTTAACAGCTAGTCGCAGTAGTTGAGACCGGATATTGCCATCAGCCAGCAGCTTCTCTTGCGCTAATATAATATTAGACAGCAGCCCGACCAATTTTGGATCGGGTTTTTGCTTTATCGATAGTTCAGTAATATGAGCTGCATCTGACAGTAGATTTGTAGCTTTTATACGGTCGTTACCTATTTTGTAGCTAGTAACTAGCTTTTGGTAGACGGAAGCTTGTATAAACTCTCTGGCCTCTCGTATAGATGCGGATCTGGTGTTAAAGTACTCTTCCTCACCTACTAGCCTAGTAATCTCAGCCGGTAGACCGATCGCCATGAATCGTATTTGTAATCGTTTCTTTTCATTTTTTACACCTAAACTATCCAATAATGTATCTGTTTGCTTGTCACTAATTGGCACGATCTCTAATCGTTGTACACGAGAGAGAATAGTTGGTAGCAATATTTGTGGTGTATGAGCAGTCAGAATGAATACTATGTGTTCTGGAGGCTCTTCTAGCAGCTTTAACAGTGCATTCTGCGCAGGCTGAGCCATTGTATCAGCGTCATCAACAATGATAGCTAGCTTTTCATAGTGTTTTGTACGGGTTTGGCTGTATAGTTCACGAATGGTCCTGATCTTTATCGAGCCTTTTTCATCAGGTGTAATCGTCATGATACTGGCTTTGTCTGTCATTTTACTAGCTAGGGCGTATGCAGTTGTATACAGTCCAACGCCGCTTCGTCCAGTTAACAATATTGATTGTGGAGCTAGTTCGACTAGACTTTTTAGCTGGTTTTTGACACTAGTTTGCAACACTAGGCTGTTCATGCCATTTTTTCCTCGAACTCGGGTGGCAGTGGTGCTTTGAATACCTTACGCTTACCATCGGGAATGGTTATTTCCAAACTAGATGCATGCAGATACATACGATCGTCGGCTTTGCCGTACACGATATCACCAACTATTGGGTGTTTGATATAGTCCATGTGTACACGTAGCTGGTGTGTTCGACCAGTTTCTGGGGTTAATTCTAGCAACGATAGTTTCTTGTTGGACTTTAGTACCTCGTATATTGTCGTGGCTGATTTGCCATTGGTACCAACACGAAACTGGCTAGGATGACGAGGATTACGTTCAATCGGTAGTTCTAACTTGGCTTTTGGCGGTTCTGGTGTGCCGACAACAATCGCTGTATATGATTTTTTTGCTTTTCGTTCGCTAAATTGTTTTTGTAATAAACTAGCAGTTTCTGGATTCTTTGCACCGATCATCACACCACTAGTTGCGCGGTCTAGACGATGTACAATACCTGGTCGATTCGTGTCTATACCGTAGGTTGTTCGGGTCGAGAAAAAGTCCGCCACTGTCTGTTCATCAACGATTCCGCCTTTTGCATGAGATAGTACACCTACTGGTTTATTGATTACTACCACGTTATCATCTTCGTATATAACAGGTAAATCAATGTCTACTAGTACCTCGTTGGGTTTTGTATCAACAGTAACGGCATCGTCTTCATCCAAGCTGTAGTCATTCTTTGTGATGACTTCGTTATTTACCTTTACCTTGCCGGCCAAGATATATTTCTGCCATGCAGAGCGAGAATGCTCGGGAAAATACTGAGCCAGATATGCATCTAGTCGCATACTACCTCAATCCAATGGCTTTTTGGACGCGTGCGAGGGTTTCGTTGGCAATTTGATTAGCAGTAGCTTCACTGCTCTCGAGCTTGGTTGATATTGCTTCGTCGCTGACTAACGCCAGTTTAGCCTGAAAGTCTGTTAAAAAGGCTCGTACAGCGTCTGCGACCGTCTGCTTAAAGTCGCCGTAGCTACTTTTACCTTCCCATTCACCTGTAACTTCTGCTTTGGTTCTGCCAGTTGTGAGTGCTAAGATCTCTATCAAGTTACTGATACCTGGTTGACCCTGTGGATCATATTTAATATTAGCTAAATCGTCAGTTGTAGCTCGCATGATTTTACCAGCTGCAAATTCAGGATCTTCACTGAGGAATATTACGCCTTTGCCTGATTCGTCCGATTTACTCATCTTTTTGGTTGGATCGGCTAGGTCTTTGATGCGAAGCCCTTGGTCTTTACCGAAGAATTCATGCTGCTCTTTGGCTGCTTTTGGCACTGTAAACAGCTCACCAAACTTGCCGTTCATGCGTTCAGCTATATCGCGAGTAAATTCCAGGTGTTGTGTTTGATCATCACCAACTGGTACATAAGTTGCATTATAGAGAAGTATATCTGAAGCCATGAGTACAGGATAGTTGAAAAGTCCCAGCGTTGCATTGAGATTTTCACTTTTTTCTATGTACTTATCTATAATACCTATTACATTATTAAGAGTTTGCAAGTCGTTTGAATACGCTTTATGCAAATTTTCTATATTAGTAAGGTCAACATTTTTAGTATTATTCTCAAGTTCTGCTCTGGAAGTATTTACTCCATTCACGAGGAGTTCAGTTATTTTATTAATATTTGATTTTTCTTTAAACTGGGTCATTCTCCTCATTTCACCAAATGACGTGAATGAATCTAATAACCAAGTTAGTTCACTATGTGCCGGCACGTAGCTTTGACGATATAAATGTACGTCATTATTATCAAGAGGCAAACCAGCAGCTACAAATAGTCGTAAGTTATTCCAGATCTGTTTTTGTAGATCGCTGTGATCAATTGGAGTGGTAAAGCTATGTAGGTCTGGTACAAATAGATTGATCTGATATTCATCTGATCGGTTTTTGGCCATGTCGATGATTGGTAATAATCCACCAAAATAATTGCCTAGAGTCAGGTCATTGTTTGCACGAAGGCCTGTTAATATCACTGGTTTGTTAGCCATAATTCACCTTTTATCATATCATAGAATGTATATGACAAACGGTGGGTTAGAACATAAAATCAAACATTTATACCAACAAAACAGACGAACTGTTGGTAAATATAGCTACACGATTCCTAGTAGCAATACCTACCCCTATCAATGGCTGTGGGACAGTTGCTTTATGGCTATCACGATGAGCCATTTTGACGTAGCGCAGGCAAAGCAAGAGCTACGAGCATTAGTATCAAAACAGTTTGAAAACGGCATGATTCCCCACATGATCTATTGGCAGCATACCGATATACCAGATCATCTAAAGATCGCTTGGGGTAAACGACAAACTAGCAGCATCACTCAACCACCGCTACTGGCCGAGGCTGTCAGTAAAATATACGCAGCCGATGGTGATATAGCTTTTGTGCGCGAAATGCTGCCGCATATTCATAACTTTCACCGGTTCTTTTATCGTGACCGAGACCCGCGAAAGTCAGGTCTGATAGGTATCATTAACCCTGATGAATCAGGTGAAGACACCAGCCCTCGCTTTGACCAAGCACTAGAGCTCGGCCCTAGTTGGACACTAGCCGAGAACTACACCGCACGCATGGAACTGGTCAAAGATTGGCGCGAGGCTAGGTTCGTGGTAAAGCAACGAATGGATTTGAAACACTGGGTACGAGACCTACCGCTTAACTGCATATTGGTAGAAAGCCTGAATATCACAGCTCGACTTGCCGGCTTGGCTGGCGAAGGTCCTATGGCCGAATGGTCGCTAGAACACGCAGAAAAAACATCAAAGGCAATCCGTGAGAAAATGGTTGCCGATGACGGCTTGTTTTGTTCAACTATGAACTGGGGGGATCGTGAGCTAAAGATCAATATTCGTACCTGGGCGCTGTTCATGCCCATGTATGCCGGTATTGCTACACACGATGAAGCCAATCAGATGGTTGGTATGATGTCTGACCCTGACTTTTTTGCTACATCGTACGGAGTTCCGACTGTGTCGGTAGACGAACCTAGCTTTGACCTAGAAAATACCTGGCCATGGCCGAATTGGCGCGGACCTGTGTGGATGGGATCAAACTGGATGATAGCAAAGGGCCTGCGGCGCTATGGATACGACGAGCAGGCTGATCAACTGCGTGATCAATCAATACAATTGATAGAAAAATCAGGTTTTCGTGAGTTTTATAACCCCTTTTCAGGTGAAGGTTATGGCGCGGAGGGCTTCACCTGGGGCGGATTAGTACTGGATATGTGACATAAAATGTTTCATATGTCATAATTGTTGAATAATGACCCAATCTGCGAGTCCTGAACAAATTACCTTTCAATTTCAACGTCCGGAGTTTGATGGCGTATCTACAGCAGCTAATACAGCCCTGGGCCTTGGCGCACTTGCTAGCAAATTAGCGCAAGAAAAACGTACACGTGTAGAACATCCCGATGGTAGAGCTGAGAATGTAGCCGAGCACTCACTTGCGCTTGCAAAAGTTGCTAGAGAACTTGCTGCACAACTATATCCAGAGCTGGATCAGAATCTAGTTGCTAGTTTTGCTGATGTACACGATGATGTAGAAGCTTATGTTGGAGATACCGCAACGGACTTTATAACAAAAGAAGAGTTAGATCGGAAACACGAGAGAGAAAAGCTAGGGATTGCTAAGCTAAAAGAAGAATACAAAGACCTACCGTCATACGTCACGCTGATTGAAGAGTATGAGGAACAAGAAATACCCGAAGCTCGTTTCGTAAAGATAGTAGACAAATTAATGCCGATACTTAGCCACTTTGCAAATGAAGGCAAGGTGATGAGAGAAAACTACAGTAGCGAAACTCTTCTAAACCTAAAGCGCCGTAACGAAAGTGTTAGAAAATACCTAGAACAGTACCCCGAATTCAAGAAGATTGTCGATTTGAGAGAAGAACTAGTCGCCTTGATGGCAGAAAAATTTCTAAAATAATAACTGAGATCTAGGCGTGTAACAAAAAACCGCCAATTGGCGGTAGTCTGTAAACGCATAGATAATTTCTAACGCTTTGAGAATTGTTCTTTTTTACGAGCAGAGCGTAGACCGTATTTCTTACGTTCTTTCTCACGTGGGTCACGTTTCAGTAAACCAGCTTTTTTCAGTGTAGAGCGAAGGTCTTCGTTCATAACACTGATAGATTTGGCAATCGCTAGTTTGGCAGCGTCAACTTGACCAGATAGACCACCACCTTTGATGACTAAAGATACATCATATTCCTTTTGTTTACCAATTAGGGCTAGCGGGTCAGTTAGTTCAGCTAGTAGGCTAGTGTTGCCATCCAGGTATTCTTCGGCAGGTTTGCTGTTGATAGTTACAATACCTTTACCTTTAGTCAGGCGAGCACGTGCAGTCGCGCTTTTGCGTCGGCCTAGACCGTAGAAATAGTTGTTTTTAGTCGTTGCCATATTATTTTGCCTCTACTTTCACTGGTTTCTGAGCATTGTGATCATGTTGATCGCCTGTAAATATCTTTAGTCGTTTCATACGTTCAGCTGCTAGTTTGTTCTTTGGTAGCATACCTTTGACAGAAGCTTGGATCAAACGTTCTGGATGTTTCTCGCGAATTTCACGTGCAGTTGCGCTCTTGATACCACCTGGGTAGCCGCTGTGACGGTAATAAGTCTTGGCTTCTTCTTTATCGCCGGTCAAAACTGCTTTTTCGGCATTGATAACCACTACAAAATCACCAGCGTCAATATGAGGCGTGTAGGTAGGCTTGTACTTGCCGATTAGGTATTTGGTAATCAGAACAGAGATACGGCCTAGTGGAGCTTCTGACGCATCAATTAACACCCATTTACGGGTCACTTCTGATGGTTTTTGTGAATATGTTTTACTTGTCATAATCTATGCCTTTACTACTTTCTTTGGTGCAGCCTTTTTAGTAGCAGGTTTTTTGGCTGCTGGTTTCTTAGCAACTGGCTTTTTGACAGCTGGTTTTGCAACTTTTGCAGGTTTAGGAACAGCTTTTAGCTCATCAACAAATTCGATGATTGCCATCTGAGTGTTGTCGCCACGACGTAGGTCAGTTTTGATAATACGTAGGTAGCCGCTGTCACGAGTGATTTGTGGCGCAATTTCGTCAACTAGCTTGTTGGCGACAGTTAACGTAGACAGGCTAGCAATAACCTGACGACGAGCGCTCAAATCACCGCGGCGAGCTTTGGTGATTAGCTTTTCAGCTGCAGGACGCAAATCTTTTGCTTTTGGCAATGTGGTCTCGATTTTACCATGTTCGAACAGGCTTGTTAACAAACCCTTCATCAGCGCTTTGCGCTGGTCTCGTTCACGGCCAAATTTGCGGCCTTGATATCCGTGGCGGTGCAT
>CAYGDZ010000039.1:0-6459 GCA_964348805.1 uncultured Candidatus Saccharibacteria bacterium
ATATTAAAGTGCTATAATATAGATACTCGTAAAACCTTGAGCTTGTCTAAAACTCGGGTAACCGAGTGAACTTTGACAAGCTAGAACGAAAGAATAGGTGAATAAAATGGTGTACATGCCTTTGATATTCCTGATATTGGCAATTGCGTCATTGGTGTTGGGATGCTGGGTGGCGTTCAAGAAAGACACTATACAGGGCCACTTCCTCGCCATTGGTGTCTTCTTCCTCCTAGGGGGAATAAGCGTCGAGTACTCGGGTAATCCAAGTGATGCGCAAGGCGGATGGGGTTTTATCACTACAGGTATAGGAGTAATCTTCCTAACCCTGATCTGGTGGAATTTCATCGACAAGGTCACCCAGAGGGGCCAATACAAGGTCAACAAAGACTGAGTAGTCCTCCTCAGGCAGAAATTCTGCCTGAGGAGGGCGCCCGGCCTAATACAATCTTAGTTCTAGCTTGTCATATACACTGATTTATAAAGTCGACCACCGGTCGGCTATTTTTAAATTGCAAAAATTACGTCAACATTACCCAAATACAGGCGTATAATGATAGTTAGATAAGGGGAGTTTAAGGGTAAACAAACATCATATGGCGCAAGCTTTGTACAGAAAATATCGTTCTAGGTCACTGGCAGAGATAGTCGGTCAACAGCACATAACAGATGTGCTGACACGTGCTATTAGCAGTGGACACATTAACCATGCATACCTGCTAACTGGACCGCGCGGAGTGGGTAAAACCTCTATAGCCCGTATTTTGGCACACGAAATCAACAAATTACCGTATTCGTCCGATCTAAACCTAGATATTATCGAGATAGACGCTGCTAGCAACAACGGGGTAGAAGACGTTCGTGACCTACGTGACAAAGTATCAATTGCGCCAGTAGCAGCTAGCAAAAAGATCTATATCATCGACGAGGTACACATGCTGTCAAAGCCCGCCTTTAACGCGCTGTTAAAAACCCTAGAAGAGCCGCCAGAACACGTTGTATTCATATTGGCGACTACTGAAGTTCACAAACTACCCGATACTATCCTGAGCCGTACACAGCGCTTTCATTTTCGACCAATCGCTGCGGATAACATGACAGAGCATCTAGCCACCATTGCAAAGAAAGAAAAGATAAAGATAGACAAAGACGCCCTGCAACTGATCGCCCAGCGAGCGAGCGGCAGTTTTCGCGATGGAATATCACTGCTAGATCAGCTGCGTAACCTCAGCGACGGCACTATCACGGCTAAAATGATAGAGGAAACACTGGGGCTAGCCCCACAAAAGAGTGTCGACGAGTTAATCGATCACATTACCCACCATAGACTGGGTGCAGCTGTAGAATTGGTTGATAGTTTAGAGCAAAACGGCATATCGCCAGTAGTGCTAGTCAACCAACTGACAACTAGCCTGCGCAGCGCAGTTACAACCCACCCAGAGTTGATTAATGTTATCGATGAGCTAATAGATGTTACAAAATCACACGACCCGCAGCTGAAATTACTGGCTGTAATAGCAAAGGCAGCCAGCCCGCCAGCCGGCATTGAAAAGCCAGTCAAGACTAATGTCGCGTTGAGCGCCCACGAACCTAGTATCACAGTCAAAGCACCAGAAAAGCCAGTCAAAAAAGCTGTTTCTAAATCAGAACCAAAGCTAGTGTCAAAAGCTACTAGCAGCGCTACACCAGCACAACTAGACTGGTCAAAACTGTTAGAAGATATGCGAACCGAGAACCTACCACTCTACGGTGTCATGCAAAAGGCAAGTGTCAGCTACGATACAGGCACGCTGAACATCATATTTGGATTCAAATTACATCAAAAAAAGTTAGAAAACGGCCGATATAGGCAAATGTTATTGGACTTTTTGCACAAAAAGCTCGATTTTATCCCCACTATCTCCACATCTGTTGGCAAGTTACCCGCAGGCAATAAAGGCGTCTCGGCAATAACTGATATTATGGGTGGAGGAGAAGAAGTTAATGTCAGCAGCCAAAGCTAAAACAAGTGCTAATGGGAAAGTACCACCGCAAAGTTTAGACGCCGAAAAGAGTTTGATCGGCGCTGTTTTGATTGATGACAATGTACTGGCAGATGTCAGTGACAAGCTGCGCGCAGCTGACTTTTATGACAAGAGCCACGAGACTATATATGCATCGATGATGCGGCTGTACGAGAAACACAAACCAGTTGACCTATTAACCCTGAGCGAAGACTTGCAAACAAAAGACCAGCTAGACACAGTTGGTGGATCGTCATATCTGACCGAGCTAACAAACTACGTCCCGACTGCCGCACACGCCAGCGCATACGCAGACCTGATACGTACAAAAGCCGTACGTCGAAGGTTGATAAAGGCCAGCGGCGAGCTAGCAGAGCTAGGTTACGATGAAGACAAAAGTATCGAGGAGTTGCTGGGACAAGCCGAAGCCGATCTATTCTCGGTCTCGGACCAAAGCCTAAAACAAGACCTAGTCAGCCTAGAGTCGATTTTGGCCGAGAGCTTTGACCGTATCGAGGAATTACACCGTAATAAAGGCAGCCTACGTGGTGTGCCAACAGGCTACAAAGACCTAGATACCAAAACTGCAGGTTTACAAAAATCTGACTTGTTGATACTGGCCGCCCGTCCAGCTATGGGTAAGTCAACCTTTGTCTCAAACCTAGCCTATAACGTGGCGTCTCAGCAAAAGAAAGCCGTGCTTTTCTTTAGCCTAGAGATGAGTAAAGACCAGCTCGTTGATCGTATGTTAGCAGATGCTAGCGGTGTCGACGCTTTTAGCATACGTACTGGAAACCTAACGGACAGTGATTTTGGCAAGCTATCTGACGCGATGGGCGAGATGGCCGAGGCGCCGATCTTTATCGATGACACACCAGGCCTTAGCGTTCTGGAAATGCGCACCAAAGCTCGCCGCGAAGCACACAACCAGCCACTGGGATTGATCATCGTCGACTATTTGCAATTGATGCAGGGCAGTGGTCGCAACAATAGTGATAACCGCGTGCAAGAGGTTAGCGAGATATCACGTGGCCTGAAACTGATTGCTCGTGAGCTAGATGTTCCAGTAGTTGCACTGTCGCAGCTGTCACGTTCTGTAGAATCCCGCCACCCGCAAATTCCTCAGCTAGCTGACCTGCGTGAATCTGGATCTATCGAGCAAGATGCTGATCTGGTAATGTTTTTATACCGCGAAGACTACTATAACCCTGACACTGACAACCAACATATTACTGATCTGATCATTGCAAAACATCGTAACGGGCCAACCGGCAGAATACAGCTATACTTCCACCCGGAACGGTTGCGCTTTATGTCGCTAGATCGAAAAGCCAAAGATTAGCACTACAGACATAAGCGTTAATGGGGTATAATTGAAAAGTTAATGAAACGAAACGTACTGAGCGAGTTACTACTATACCGTTACCGATATATTATCGGTTATTTGATATTTGCAATAGTACTGGTCGGGTCTCTATATATCAGCTTCAATATCCCGGGACAACTGACAGTTGACGAACAAAATAGCGCCGTTACCAGTGCGACCATGTCTCTGTCCGATCCATCTGCAAAAGACATTGTCAACATGCCATACCATCTGTTGCAAAAGGCTAGTCTGCATTACTTTGGCATCACAAACCTAGGTATTAAACTGCCATCGCTAATCATCGCTGGACTGAGCGCAATAGGATTGTTATGGCTGCTACGGCGTTGGCTACTGCGTGATTCGATAGCTATATTCACGATCTGTATCTTTGTCGCCCTAAAGCTATTCCTATTTACCGCCCAGGAAGGTGTGCCGCTGATCATGATGATATTTTGGCTAATATATGTTCTGTTGTTTGCACTGAAATTTACAGCCAACAACAAATCTGTTGTTTGGGGGCTGCTGCTAACTATTAGCTTGGCTCTGAGCTTGTATACGCCTCTGAGTATCTATGTGGTGATGTGCCTGCTAGCAGCCAGTATTTTACACCCACATTTGCGTTACGTTATAGGAACCACACCAAAGCTCAACATGACGCTATATATGGTAGTGGCAGCAGCGTTAATGGCTCCTATGCTCTATGCCATTACAAAAGATATCTTGATACTGGCAACTTTGGCTGGTTGGCCTGATAGCAGTGTTACGCTAGAACTACTGCGCCATAATATAAAAGAAATCATCAGATCTTTCTTTTTCTTTTGGCAACCACAACTGAATTCTATTGGGCTGACACCAATCTTTGGTGCGCCTAGCTTTGTACTGATCGTCCTGGGAATACTGAACTTGATTCGTGACCACCACAGTGCTCGTAGCTACATGCTACTAATGACCCTACCGATCGTGGCGTTACCTAGCATATTCAACACTGACTTTTTAATTATCCTGACTGTACCGCTAATACTGCTGTTTGGACTAGGTGTAGAAACACTAATAGACGAATGGTATAAACTATTCCCGCACAACCCATACGCACGTGTTGTCGCCCTAGTGCCAATGATTATACTGCTAGCAGGTATTATGATCGGCAATCTAACACATTATCTAAATGGTTATCGTTATAGTCCCGATCTGTCATATTATTATAGTTATGATTTACAGCTAGCCCGCCAGACATTAACAAAATATCCCAATGCAACTTTACTGACAAGTACAGGAAGCGAGGCGTTTCACCATCTGCTAGAACGTGATTTTCCAGACGTTCGAGTGACTAGTGATAGAACACAAAACCTTGGTGCTAATACGGTAATTAGTTACCTTGAACCTGCAGCTCAATTTGGCAACTTGCAGTACATCAGTGTCGATAGTTATACCAACAATGCTGTGCGGTTTTACGTCTACCAAAAATAAGGTATAATTAACTAAACACTTACAGAGGAGGAATACTGCTATGATGGATCAAATGAAAATGGTGGCCAAGCTGAAAAAGGCCCAAAGTGAATTGAAAAAAGAATTAGTAGAAGTAGAAGCCGGCGATGGTGCGGTTGTTGTACAAGTCAACGGTGAGCTAAAAATTGTTGACGTCAAAATCGACCCAGAATTAGTGGACCTAGATGACATCAAAGAGCTAGAAGGCTACGTCAAAGAAGCTGTTCGCGAAGCAATGCAAGCTGCCCAAGAGCTAGCTGCTGAAAAGATGAAACCTCTCATGGGCGGTCTCGGCAACCTAGGGCTCTAGCCAGTGAATTCAGTCCTACCGAAAGCTTTAACAAAACTAATCGACGAGCTAGCTAGTTTGCCGGGTGTTGGTGCCCGTACAGCAGAGCGCTATGCCTATTTTTTACTACGTGCCGATGACAAAACTCGTGACCACCTGAGCGCCGCTATATCGCAAATCAATGCCGGCGTAAAACTATGCCCGAAAACTTTTGCACTAATAGACGCCGACCAAGAAATTTCACCACTATATAGCGACAGCAAACGTAACAAAAAACTAGTCGCAGTAGTCGAGGAGCCGTTTGATATTGTCGCCCTAGAGCGCATAGGAAGCTTTCAGGGCACCTACCACGTCCTAGGGGGTGTATTGTCACCAATAGACGGTATTACACCTGCACAGCTGCATATTCCAGAGCTAATAGACAGATTACGCCAGGACAATGTACAAGAGCTAATACTAGCAACAAACTCGTCAGTAGAAGGCGAGTCAACTGCACTGTTTGTCAAAAAACAGATCGAAGACGCAGGGTTAGAGGTAAAAACCAGCCGCTTGGCGCGTGGTATCCCAGCTGGCGTTGACCTAGAATACACCGATCAAATAACCCTCTCGCATGCGCTAGAAGGTAGAAAGTTACTTTAGATGGGTAGCCTGCATCCACGCAATGTAGGCTGGGTGATGGATGAGGTCGGTAGGGCAAATTTACTAGCAATGCAAGATACCCATAGAAAAGATGGTACTATTGCGCCGTTTTACTTTGACATACGCAAAGCTCAGTCTCACCAAAAAGCGCGTAGAGAAATCGCTAAAGCATTCAGTCAGTTGATCCGAGGGTCGGACAAATCTCTCTTGGTGGCAGGCATACCAGAAGCCATGACTCCTCTTGCTAGTATAGTTGGACACAACCTTGACATGAAACTAGTACAGCCTAGAGCCAATCCAAAAACACATGGGTTGCAAAAATCAGTTGAAGGCGACTTTGAACCTGGAGAGCGAGTTATCTTACTGGACGATGTTATCAACAGTGGTGATTCCAAGCTAAAAGCCATAGAACAAATAAATAACGCCGGGCTAGAAGTTGAAAAACTTATTGTTTTAATAGATGGCGAACAAGGAGGTGTAGAGGCAATGCGCGCGGCAGGATACGAGATTTGCACAGGCTTTACAATTACTAGCCTATTACACCATTTACTAGAAATGGGTAAAATTACCCAGAACGAATATGATATAGCTCTTGACTTCGTCCGCAGTAATTAACTTCTGTAAACTCTGATATAATACTAAAAATTTTAAATAGCATGTTCAAATATACTATAGGCTAG
>CAYGDZ010000040.1:0-6356 GCA_964348805.1 uncultured Candidatus Saccharibacteria bacterium
ATATATCATTAGCTTGTTTTAGGCTATTTGACATATCATTATTTTTACTCATAAGATAACCTTAAGCCCCCTTATTAATAAATAAACTAATAGTCATATTGACGTCAACCTTGCTGCGATTTTCATTATCTGGAGTCATTTTGAGTTCTGTAATTTGCATTCTGGTAATGTTTTTTTCGATCCTTTTAATAAAACGTATCATTGAATCGTACTGTACAGATTTGTCATAGTTAAAGGCAAGTGTAACTGTTGTAGCAGTTAGTCCCGAGGGTAGCTGCTGTGTGTTAGTAGAAGATGCAGCGCCTGATGATTCTGCGGGTGCCGGACTGGGGGTTTCAGCTGGTGCAGCAGTATCGCCAGTTGCGCTTGTTGTGCTGCTGCTTGCCTCATTAAATTTATAATCAGTTACAACTATTTTTGATTGACTTGCGTATGACTCTAAATCCCTTATAACTTGATCTTGATATTTGTATTGGCTAGCTTCTGCTACTATACTGTTTGTTCTATTAACTATATCTGGATTATCAACTAACCATTTATGAGATTTTTCCATATTTTCTATATCATTTTGCGTGGATTGAGCAGAAATCATCGAATGATCAGCCTCGATCGCCTGAGATTTAGCAAAGTTTGATAAAAAGTAATATGCAGCTATTGTTATAAAGAATATCACAATAACCAGTAGCAGCAGGATTTTTTCCAGTAGAGAAGCCTTCATACCTTGTGTTTTCATACTATTGTCCTGCCTCTGGTTGTTGGGTTTTTGGTGCTGCGCCTGTTGCGCTATCTGGTTTTGCTAGGTTCATATACATAGTAATTTTAACAGGATATTTCTGGTCAATGCCTTCAGCTGCTTCTATCTTTGAGACAACAGAAAATCGGACCTCACTAGATAGGGGTGGATTTTCAATAAAGGCACTTTTTAGGGCAAGGGCATCGTCAATTGTTTTTGCTTGAAAATTCAATGTTTGTTGGGATTGAAATGTACCCGAGGTGAATGTAATACTTCCTAGGATAGTATTTTTTGGCATCGTTTTAGCAACATCTAGCATTATGACACTATAGTAAGTTTCTGCATCAAATATTGTTTTTGCTGTATTTAGTTTTTTTCTATAGTCTTCTACTGCAGCTTTTTCTGTTTTGTACTTTTGAGTAAATAGTCTATTTTTATTTGCAGCATTGGCTTCGTCTTGACTGATCTTTTGACCATAAAAGTAAAAAGAAGCACCACCTAATATCAGTGAAACAGCCGCAAGTGTGCTGACTAGCAAAAAGATATAACGAACCCATATACTGTTACGTCGGGCGGCATGAAGCTGTTTTTTTCTCTCGATACCAATCAGATTAATCACTAAAGGATCTCCTTTGGTTTAACACTGGCGAGACCAGCAACAGTAATATAGCGTGCTTTGAATTGTTTCGGTGGTTGCTCTAGATCACCAAAATTTAGAATTTGCCACGGACTAGCTACACGTGCTGGCATGATGAGCGCATTTGTAAAATAATCCCCCAGACCAGGAACGTTGCTGCCGCCACCAACAATCACAATCTGTTCCAATTTTTTTTCGCTATTTAGGCGTTCACTATAGTAGCGAATGATTTTTTTTATCTCGTTTAGAATGCGATTCAGACTAGGATCGATTGCATTTTTGATTTTTTCTTGGCGGGGACTGACTGCTATACCATGCTGTACCTTTAGCTGGTGAGCACTTTCTAGGGGTACGTTTAATTTCTTTGCAATATCTAGAGTGAATGTATTACCACCAATACCAACACCTCCACTAACTCTGATAGTTTGGTCTAGGATCGCAATGTCGGTTGATGCAGGGCCAATATCGACAATTATTGTCGGCAAGCTACCTTCTTCGGCGAATGCTAGCAGGCGAGCAATGGCATTAACGCTTGGTTCTACCATAACTACCTCTAAGCCCGCAGAATTAGCAGCATCAATACAGGTATCGACTGTGCTCTTTGGTACTGCACAGATTTGCACAGTTGTATTGTCTTTGTCTTTCTTTATAATTTGGTGGTCTACGTATAGCTGCCCAATAGGTACGGGTATGTATTGTTCAATTTCCAACTCTATAGCATCTTTTAACTTACTAGCCTCTTTGTTAGGCACAGAAAAGGTACGTGCGTATGTTTTTGCGGTAGGGATACTAAGGACTGCGTGATTGGTAGTAATTTTTCCAATTTTATCTTCCTTTAGCAATTTACGAATACTTTGACCCAAATACACACCGTCAGTATCCATGCTTTTTTGGGTTTCAACAGGGTCCAAATCAACCGACCCGTAACCAGTTACAGTCCAGTGTTTAGTATCGACAGCCATAACTTTGATGCCAGTTTGGTTAATGTCGACGCCGATAATAGGTTTGTCTTGGAAGAAAACTTTGCTCAAAATATGTGCCCACTCTTTCTATGTTCACCTTATTTTACTAAGTTTTAATGTTCTGAGCAATAGAGGCGATAGGGCCCATAACGCTAGCAGCGATCAGTCCGACCATACTACCCATGATAACGATCATTATTGGCTCGATGATCGAGCTCATACTATCTAGTACAACATCGACCTCTTCTTCGTAAAAGTCCGCAACCTTGATCAATACAGTGTCGGTTTTACCTGTTTCTTCACCAACTTTTAACATCTGTGAAACGATATCAGGGAAAAGTGGGCTTCCATCCAGCGTTTCACTCAGTTGTTTACCGTTTTTTATTTCAGCAATAGAATTTTCGATAGTTTCTTGGTACAAAACATTACCAATAGCTTTACCTGTCACTCGCAGTGACTCAACAACGCTAACACCAGCGCCCATCAGTGAGGCAAAAGTTCTAGAAAATCGCGCAACTGCAATTTTGATTATTATACCTTTGATAATAGGGGTGTGCAGTAACATTGTATGGAATGTTTTTCTGCCTCCCGGGGTTCTGATAAATCGCCTAATACCAAATATCAATCCAACTAATATGATAAGTACGATATACCAATAATTGATCAAGAAACCACTGATCCCGAGCATAATTTGTGTTAACACCGGCAGCTCAACATCGGGACCACCTAGATCTGTCAGGATTTTTCCAATTTGGGGTATTACAAAAATCATTAGGCCAAAGAATGCACCAATCGTGATCACCAAAAGTATGATTGGGTATGTCATTGCACCTTTAATTTTCTTTTTGATAGTGGATGATTTTTCTTGTTGCTGGGCCAATCGGCTAAGAATTTCGTCTAAAATACCAGCAGCCTCACCGGCTCTGACCATATTCACATAAACTTCGTTAAAGGCATTAGGGTGTTTTTCCATAGCATCAGCCAGTGGCATACCACTTTGAACATCTATTGCTACCTGGTTAACTGCAGCAGTTAGTGCTGGGTCATCAGCATGGTCTTTTAACGAGTTGAGGGCCCGCAGCAGAGGGACGCCAGCACCAACCATAGTTGAAAGTTGTCGGGTGAATATGACCAAAGAAGCTAGTTTAACCCTAGAACCAAATATCTTTTTAAATACACCATCAACGTTTAAGTCATTACCCTTTTCTTTCAGACTTATTGGCTTTAGCGATTGTTTCGCCATGGTTTCAATGGCGCTTGCACGGTCGTTGGCTTCAACAGTTCCTGTGACTTCATTGCCATTTTTGCTGGTTGCTTTGTATTCAAAAATCATATTTTTATTCTCTAGTTACTCGCAGCGTTTCTTCGATACTAGTCTCACCGCGTAGTGCTTTGATCAACCCATCAACTTGCATAGTATCCATACCTTCTTTGATTGCCTGGTCCTGGATCTCGTTGCTAGTTGCATTTGCGACGATCATTTTTTGGATTGCGTTTGAGTTGTCTAATACTTCGTATATACCCATTCTACCTTTGTAGCCTGTTTTATTACAATTATCACAGCCATTTTCACCTGCTCGGTATAATCTCTTGATGCCGTTTTCGGTACTGCCAAATTCTGCGCCGATCGAATCACCAATATGCTGGGATGCGGCCTTTTGCTCCAGCTCGTGTACTCGTTTCATTGTTGCGGGATCATTAATACCAAAAGCCTCGCCAATTTCACGCATCTCATCTGCATTTGGCTCGTACGGTGTGCGACATTTTACACATAATTTACGAACCAGGCGCTGACCAATGATTGCACGAGCAGTCGAGGCTATCAAAAATGGCTCGATACCCATTTCTAACAGACGAGGCAGAGCAGTAGCTGCGTTGTTGGTGTGCAGGGTACTAAATACTAGGTGGCCCGTTAGAGCCGCCTGAGTCGCTAGGTCGGCTGTTTCGCCGTCTCGGACCTCACCTACCATTATGATGTTTGGATCTTGACGCAGCAAAGCCCTCAACCCGCCGGCAAAAGTCATGCCGGCCTTTACGTTGACCTGGGTTTGGTTGACACCAGGTATTTTGTATTCAACCGGGTCTTCTACAGTTGATATGTTAACTGCCGAACTGTTCAAAATAGATAGTAGACTGAGCAAGCTAGTTGACTTACCAGAACCGGTTGGACCTGTCACTAAAACAACGCCGTGAGGCTGCAGTATGGCCTTTTCGATAGCACTGAGAGAATGTCCCCAATAGCCCAGTTGTTGTAGGGTCAGTGCATGGTTGCCTTCATCCAAGATACGCATCACAATCTTTTCGCCGTCAGCAACAGGTAGACTAGATACACGAAGGGCGTAGGTTCTGCCCAGGATTGATATTTTGAAACGGCCATCCTGTGGTACACGCCTCTCGTCAATTTTCAGGTTTGCCAAAATTTTTATACGACTGACCAGTGCTCCGGCTACATTTGTGGGTAATCGGTTTGCCTCCTGCAAAACTCCATCAATACGATACCGTACCTGAATAAACTCTTCTCGTGGTTCTATATGGATATCACTAGCCGATGCTCGAATAGCGTATTCTAGCAGCAGATTAACAGTTTGACTGATAGGCGAATCCTCTGCTATATCACTAGCCGAGACCTCTTCTTCCTTTTTGCTACCGTCGTCTTGCTCGGCTATTACATCACTCAGCTCTTCGGCAACATCGCCACGGTAGTTATCTAGTGCTCGCAGGATATTCTCGTGGGTAGTTATGAATATATCTACATCATTGCCCAGCTGTTTTTTTAGAAAGTCTACAGCTTGGACATCATCGGGGTCCTCCATAGCGAGTTTTTTCTTGCCATCAACTATCGCAAAAACTATGGCGTTGTATTGTCTGGCTATCCTCTCGGGTATCAGACCAAGTGTCTCTGACGATATCTTTGTGGGATCTAAATCAACGTATTCAAAACCCGCGTACGCAGCAAATAATTTCATCAGCTCGCTGTCGCTGATGACCTCTCTTTGCAAAACCAAATCCTGCAAAGGGTGGTGTGTCGATTCTTGCTCTTTTTTCAGCTCATTTAGCTGATCTTCAGAGATTTTCCCACCACTTTTTAGTATTTCTTCTATTGTCGCGTCTGATATTCGCATGTTATTACCCTATAAATTATAAACGGAAGCGGGATGATTTACTAGTGTTCTATAATAGTAGAATGAAACTAGATATACACTCTGAAAACGACATGCAAAAACTGGGTGAGCAGCTAGCCAAAAAGCTGCCCAGTGGGTCAGTAATCGAGCTGATTGGTGATGTTGGTGCGGGCAAAACAACATTAGTAAAAGGGCTCGGCAGAGGTTTGGGGGTGACTGAAACTATCCAAAGCCCTAGCTATACAATTTTTTGCCGCTACGATGCCAATGAAAAAAGCCTGCATCATTACGATTTCTATCGGTTGCAAGATCCAGGCTTAGTCAGCTATGATCTTGACGAGTCGATTCATACCGACGGCGCGACAACGGTGATCGAGTGGAGTGATCATGTCAAAGATGTCCTGACTGACGAGCGTGTGACGATAACCATCACA
This sequence comes from uncultured Candidatus Saccharibacteria bacterium, assembly GCA_964348805.1. GTDB lineage: Bacteria > Patescibacteriota > Saccharimonadia > Saccharimonadales > Saccharimonadaceae > JACPYF01. The sequence continues at coordinate 5,889 of CAYGDZ010000040.1, forward strand.
GCGACAGGCGAGAATGATCGACAAGTTGAGCTAAAAGGGATTGAATTGTGATTTTAGCAATTGATACATCCACGCCAGTTTGTAAAATGTCATTATTTGACAATGGTATAGCCAAAGCCTCGAAAGATTGGCAGGCTGATCGCCGTTTGGCTCTGGAATTATTAGAACAACTAGAGATGTTCCTGAGTGAAAATAGTCTAAAGTTTCAAGACCTGACGGGTTTGATTGTCTATCGTGGACCGGGTAGTTTCACGGGCTTACGGATTGGTGTGACGGTCATGAATACCTTGGCTGATAGTTTAGCCATTCCAATTGTCGGTGAAGTGGGTAAAGACTGGCAAAGCTTAGCTATTGATAGATTAAGTACAGGCCAACCTGACAAAATTGTCTTGCCCGAATACGGATCACCGCCACATATTACAAAACCGACAAAATAACTTGTTTTAAATCTACACAAAACTGTGGGAT
>CAYGDZ010000041.1:0-5943 GCA_964348805.1 uncultured Candidatus Saccharibacteria bacterium
TACCCCCGCTACCATGTAAAATAGATTACCATTTGGTAATCTATTTTACATTTATGAGCGCAGCGATAATCCGACTTATGAACTTTTGTGACTAAAAAAGAAATTCAACCAAGATTGAAAATTGCTATTTGAGACTACTGAGTCTAGTTTATTCGCAGACACAGCCTCATCACTGACAGTATTCGCAGGTAGTATCAGCATCTTTTCCCCGGGGGCGGCTTTACCAAATTGCTGACGAGCTTGCAGTTCCAAATACTCGTCACTAGCAAAGTATGTATTCTCTAGGGCTAGTGTTTCTGACTCTAGCTTGCTGGCCTCTACCTGAGATCGCAAAATATCGACTTGGCTCTGCAATACATAGTTACTCTGAAGGGCGCCCATAGTGCTCCAAATGAAACCAATTGCCATCAAAATAGCAGCGACTAGAACAATGTTGTCGAGCGTATAGTAATGCTTGATTTGATGGCGAATATGGTGAAAGTTCATAATGCTATTGTACATTAAAGATATGAGCTGCACACTGCAAGAACTCTATATATACTGTTGAATCAGTTTTCGAAGTGCCTCTTGGCCTTGGTCTGGGCTGAGGTTTGTTGTTTCAATTATATCAACATCACCGAACTCTAATGTATCAGCTCCTGAGTCGCCTAGGCGCACAGCTCGCTCAGACTCGGACATATCAGGTGAACGATCGCCAAGCCTCGATGTTCGCTTTTCGGGCTGCGCCATACAGACAACGACTTTAGCTGAATCTAAAATCTTTGCTACACTTGGGTTTATGTCTCGCAAAAAAGCATTATTACCAGAATAAATACGTAACCTATTGTCGCTAGGCTCAACGGGAACAAAACCATACTGTTCTAGCCTGCCGTTTTCTAGTTCACGCGTCCAGGCTGGATCGATTTCACCGGCTTTTAGCTTTTGTTCAAACACTTCTTTTGTAACATGAATATTCTCGACCAGATCATCGCCTTGGCGTTCGGGGCGCGTGATGTAACGACGTGGTACAACAACTTTATCTGCGTATTCAGAAACTCGCAAACCATTAACAAGGGTGGTCTTCCCTGAACCCGACGAGCCAACAACAATAATTGAGTTCACATTCATAAACTATATCTATATTGTATATCATAAAAAGTAGAAAAGCCCGCACTGCAACCGAGAAACGAGTCTCGGCGCAGCACGGGCTGTAGCGATGAAAGCAATTGGCGGATCACTCGGCATACGAAAGTTCATAGCGAGGTGAATGCAAACCTCTGACTCTCGTAAGCCCCGCGGCTCACATCACTTTGGCGAACGGTTGGAAAGGTAATGCTATCGATCAGCTATTCGAACCCACATACGAGGAGCCGACGAAACAGGTTCACACCCCCAGCTCTTCGTGGTAGCAATCAACGCACTCAACCGTCGTCATGCCACAATTATATATAAATTATGCATTATGTCCAATTTTGTAAACCAATCCCGATAAATCGGGATGTTTGCAAAATTGAAAGGAGGATTAGTAAAAAGCTACAGACAACAGAACACAAGTTTACTTTTGTTCTGTTGTCGAAAGCTGACAGCTTGATCCGACGTGGTGGGGGTGGTTGGAATCGAACCAACTACCAAGACGTTATGAGCGTCCTGCTCTAACCGATGAGCTACACCCCCGTGGGTGTCACGGTACCAAAATATTATAACAGATACAGAGGCTATTCCCAGCGGAAAACTTTGAAGGCAATAGCGTAGACAACGATTCCCCACGCTGCGATAATACCGATCTCGGGGCCCAGCTCGAACACTGTCTTACCTTCGGTAATAATCATCCTAAATGAATCCACTATTGGCGTCAGCGGCAAAAAGGCCGAGGCTGTTTGTAGCCACTCGGGCATTAGGAACCTTGGAAAAAATGTGCCAGATAGAAACATCATAGGGAATGTTATCAGGTTTGCCAGTGGTGCAGCTTGGTTTTCATTTTTTGCCCAGCCACCTATCGCCAAACCTATACCAAAAATAACGGTTGTACCCAATAGTACCATCATCAGTAGGCTCAGATAATCACCCTGCATATTGAGGTTAAAGAATACTAATGCCACAGCGAACATAAGAGCAACAGAAATAATACCTATAAAAACTTGCGACAAGACATTTGCGACAAAGTATTCCCAGACCTTGAGGGTTGTCGTGTGATATCTGCGCAAAATACCCTGCTGCTTCATTCGTGGGAATACTGTTGTTGGACCAAATATACCTAGGCTCAGGATAGAAAAGCCTAGCAGTCCCGAGAAAATATAATCGAAAGAGCTGAGACCTGGCTCTTTGGTCGAGATAGCTTTGACTGTGAATGGCTCGGCGGAAGTTCCTGTTACTTTTTGATTGATTTGTTTAAACACACCTGCCAGTACCGATGTTAATGCCTGCCCTGCTTGTTCAGAGTTTTGATCGTAAATGATCTGGGCTTGCCCGCTGGGATATTGTTGACCTGATTGGACTTCGCCAAAATTACTCGGCAATTTAATTATTGCGTCTATCTCGCCACGCTTCATCTTTTCCTTGGCGTCATCGGTGTTTTTGATTTCGCTACTGACTTTTATCAAGTCGTCTTTTTTCATCTGTTTGACAAAGTTAGTTGTGAATTGGTTATCAGCACTACTGATCAAGGCTACGTTGAATGATATTTCGCTGCTCTTGCCAAATATACCACCAAAAACAAATAGGAATATCAGCGGAAACACAAAGATAAAGAATAGGGCAACTTTGTCACGAAAGGCTCGTAAAATGTCGATCCTAGCGAAGGTGTAGATTGTATAAATTGATTTCATCAGTCTCGCAGGGCCTTTCCGGTTAGATCGATGAATACGTCCTCTAGATTGGCTTGCTCGACGTGTTGTTGCTTTTTAAAGCCACGTTTTAATAGCTGTTTGACTAGATTTTTTGGTGTATCCAGGGCAATGATTTTACCGTCGTCCATCACTGCTATCCGATCACATAACAACTCGGCTTCGTCCATATAGTGTGTAGTCATGACAACTGTCACACCGCTCTTTTGTATTTGTTGTACTAGGTCCCATAAGTTACGTCTGGCTTGAGGGTCTAGGCCTGTTGTTGGTTCGTCTAGGAAAAATACTTTTGGCTTGTGAACCAGCGCAGCAGCAATAGAAAACCTCTGGCGTTGTCCGCCCGATAGTTGCTCGACATAGCTCTTTGCCTTGTCCTCTAGTTGTACATCACGTAGCGACTGCAAGGCATCAACCTTTTCGCCATAAGCCGACGCAAATAGATCTAATAGCTCTGTTAGCCGAGTTTTGTCCTGAAAACTAGGGCTTTGTGGTTGTACGCCTATAATGTACTTTACTTTTTCCGAGTTTTTCGTAACATCATGGCCATCGACTGTGACTGTGCCGCTGTCGATATCCCTGATAGTTTCTATCATCTCTAGCGTAGTTGTTTTGCCGGCACCGTTAGGGCCAAGAATACCAAAAATCTCGCCTTTTTTAACCTCAAAGCTGACACCGTTAACAGCTTGTTTATCCCCATAGCGTTTCTTGAGATTAGTTACCTTTATCATCGAACTCATTAACACCTACTATAGCCGTTATTGGAATTTCAGACAACCAAAAAACCCCGACCGGGGTCGGGGCGTTTTTAGCACCTTTTTGTTTGTCCCTAGTCTAACGCAATGTGGCTAGCCAGAGCAAGCAAAAAATGATGTTATTTTTTCTTAAGTGTCAAAAAGCCGTTACGTGGGTTTTCTTGAACTTGGCGGTCATCTGGTAGATCACATGGTTCGCCCTTTTCGTTCTTTGGTTTTTTAGCAAAAAAGTAAATTGTGTAGTTTTTGCCACCTCGCAGTTGTACACTTTTGCTGTGTAGGTAATAAGTTACACCTTTTGAATTTGTGTGGCTGTAGTTTGCCATAGTCTCTCCTCCTTATAAAATTATCGCTACGAACTTTAGATTAAACCTCCTTGCGACAGATGTCAACACCTTAGAGGATTTTTGCGCGTCTTTTTATGACAAATTTGAGGCTGTATAGCAAAATTAACCTCAGTAAAATGAACATTGCAAGCATAAACGCTATCAAAACTGAAAAACCAGCGAAATCTGGTGAAATGAGGGGTGATGCAAAGTTATAATGGTAATTTTCTAGATGCGGTAAATTGGCGCTCTGTTGGTTGGGTGGCAGTTCGGATACAGCATTTGCAACACATGTCACATAATCATTGCGAAACGAGGCTGCACTACCCTGAAAGCGAGCTCGGCAATCTATAGAAGCTTTTTGATATAGGTCGCTGTTGGTGTTGCGCGCATTGGCTGCAGCCTCAACCGCGGCGTCGTAATCACGCTGATATGTATTTTGCAGTATGATGCCTTTGCCCATGTCGGTGTTCATATGTGACGAGACATAGTTTTGTAGCTCGGTGAGTTTCTGCTTTGTGTCCTGATCATCAGTTTTTTTATCTGCAGCCAATACCGCATCGCGGCGCTCGATCATACCGATATTGTTCAGGCGCAGGAAAGTTGCGGCGATAAAACCAACCAAAATTAGTAGCAATACTAATTGCCAAGTTTTTGCTTTCTTTAACCACCTCAGCAGATTTCTAGCGCTAAGGCGATCTTTTTTTGGCTCCCACCTCTTATACATATAGATGTATTATACACGATGAATAAATCGGGTTAGTATGCCCCGACGATAAACAGCTGTTGTATGTAGACCTATTAGTAACATCAGCGGCGCAAAGATAAAGTATATATTCCTAAGCGAATCTTGATCGCCCATAAAGCTTGTCAGAGTCGCAAGTATTAGCATGGCAATAGTATCACCCACGACCAGCATTGTCATCATAAAAGTTATATAAACTATCCTATAACCTGGTAAACCATCAGCTGTATCAAAAATCCCACGGAGCGCTGGTAGATTATAGCCAGTTGTAACAACTTCGTTCGCTACGTTGATACCAGCAACCTGCAGTGGTGTACTGGTAAATGGTCGGCATAGATACACTAAAAAATCACCTATAACGCTAAACTTTAGTAGCGTTTTACCCTTGTAGCTATCAACCAATTTGCCGTATATATATGAAATAACAATTGATGCGAATAGAGCCACTGAGCTCAGTATACCTAGCTGCAAATAGCTACCATTGTTGATAGATCCAAACACGACGATGATAATGAACAAACTCCACATCACACCGGATGCATTCATATCTAGACCAGCAGCAATTTGTGCGATCATAGGCCTGATGGCAATTTTAATATTAAAATGCCGAAGCGTAATTTTCTGATGAATCTTAACCGGCTCTCGGGTAAAGAATAATGGCATCGCTGACCCCAGCATCAATAGCCCTGCGACCAAGATCATGATGATAGGACCAAATAACAATGCGACTACTCCGCCCAATATAGGGCCTAAGGCAGTCATAACTCTCTCGATAATTTGCATGATACCTAGCTCTTTGCCGGAATGTTCGATGTGCTTTACTTTTGAAAAATCAACTAGGTAGCATACGTCATAAAGCGACCTTGAAAATCCTGCCAATGGAACTAGCAGCGCAAACCCCCACACACCCCAAACAGGTATGGCAACCATGACAAATGCAGCTAATACGAATAGAATGTTAGAAATTAATGTGCCATGTTTTGGACCATACCTAGCAACGGTTAGCGCGACTAAGGGTGACATTAACACTCTGGCACCAAAATAGATAACGAAATACCAGGCAAGCCAGTGCAAGCTGTAACCTAGTTGATAAAAATATACGGCACTAAAGCCGCCCATCATTTGCATAGCCATGACGCGCAACATGCGTGACGAATATAACTCGGCCATTTCAGAGACGCTAACAGACCGCCAAAAATGCGTACGTCGAATAAAATAGTGAAAAAATTTATCTGTCATATTTGTTTTTTATTAGTTTCCTCTAGTTTAACTGATAAAATGGTTTTATGCACATATAC
>CAYGDZ010000042.1:0-5881 GCA_964348805.1 uncultured Candidatus Saccharibacteria bacterium
TATTCAAGCTCATCTGTATTAGTTAAGAAAGAACCATCTGGTAATTTTATTACTTCTTGATAAGAATCTGTAATGTGATAATGATCGTTTGCGAAAAATTCAACAAATCCTGGATGCGATTTTATAATATTATGTGTTTCAGTTATTGGACGACGTATTGTGCTGTTCAATTTTTCATCATATTTATATTACCAGACCTACTACCGGCTTAGCCTAGATTGCTTTTTAGTTACTTTTTTGTTATAATATGTATGTTACAAAAGCTTTATGCAGTTGTAAGGAAGAGCGCTTCAGTGCTTTTCACAATTCAAGACAGAAGGAGTTAGATGGCGACAGCTACTGAACAACCTACTTGTGCACTTGCAAAGGCTGACAAAGAATTCAAGGATGAACTCTTTGTCGCACTGGACAAGTACGTGGGCATCATGTGCAAATTCATGGTTGGTGCCGCTGAAAAGTGTCTCGAGGAAAAGGGGAGAGACTTCAACGGACCGTTCACACTCAGCTACAGGCTTGGCGACATCTTTCTTGCGCATGCCTACGAGTACCAGATCAGCGAGGAAGTCCTCGCCACCACACAAGCGATGTGGAACATCGGTGAAGTGAGTTTCAACATTCACCCACTTACCGGAGAGATTCACGGCTTGTTCAACACCAACTGGGGTTAACCCTCTCCAACCGAGAGGTCCTGGAATGATTCCTTCTGTCCTCTCTCATAGTAATCAAATATTTGATTTTTACGAGAGAGTGTTATACTGTATGCACACTAATCGAGGACGTGAGTAATATGGAGCAACCACTAGAAACAACGGATGAGCCCTTATCTTTGGCGGATAGAGTAGATAGGAATAGCGAGGGTTGGCAAGTTCTGCAATTACATAAAGAAATTTTATATCGAAGGTTCTTTAGAAGCGGCACAACAGACTTTGAATACACATTCGACACCGAAGATTTTAATGAATATCTAGAGCGTGCGATTACTACAATCTTTACCCAATTTGAAGCATCTGACAGTGTTTCCAGAGAGGAGATTAAAGAATCTTTACTTTCTATGTTGTCCAACGAATGGGACAAAAAAGTGACGCAACTTCACAGAAACACCGACCTTGGCTCGCAAGCTTTGACAGAAGCTTTTAGGCGAGCAGGTTTAGTAGAGCAAGAGCTGGATACTGACAGACCTAGATTCTAATTTTTACAACACTTTTTAACCTACCCCATATATCCATGTGGAAAAAGTAATTGTTGACAAAATAGGGGTGTCGATGGTATTCTGCGAGGGATAGAAATAAGTCAAAAACAGACAGAAGGAACATGCGAGTAACATGTCTGAATTACCAGAAAAACAAGCAAAAAGACTAAAAAGTCTGATTCAAGAGGCCGAAACAAATTTAGCAGCAGCCAAAGAGTTGTTGATTAGCATCGTTGGTGACGACGATTCCGATATGCCACGAATCAAGCCTGAAGAAATCGCTGGCAAAGTAATAGAAGGCGTCTTTGACGGTCAGAGTATGATCGGCCCTGACGGCAAAACATACCCAGTACCAGCTAACTATGCATCGAAATCAAAGCTAGTCGAAGGCGACATCTTGAAACTAACCATCGCAGATGGTGGTAACTTTTTGTACAAACAAATCGGCCCAACACCGCGCAAACAAGTCATTGGTACACTAGTCCAACACGACGGCGGCTATTTTGTAGAAGTTAACGGTCACGAATACCGTATTTTGCTAGCAAGCGTCACATACTTCAAAGCCAACCTAGGCGACCAAGTTAGCATCATCATCCCAGAAGACAACCCAGAAGCTACCTGGGCAGCAGTCGAAGCAGCGCTTTAAACACCTATAGTAGGGAAACTACATAGCCATTACGTTTACGCTTGTGGTATATTTACAACATGGCAAAGAAAATTACTCCTAAAAGTTTACGAAAACTAAATCTAATAGCAGCGGCACTGCACGCAGCCCAGGGTGTAGCAGTATTATTACTCAGTAAAGCCTTTGAACTACCGATTAGTGTCAGCTATCTGACATTTGACCCAGCGACCCGCAGTCTGCAGCCAGCTAGCGATACGTTATTCGATCTGTCGTTACCAGCGCTAATTGCATCATTCTTCTTTCTCTCAGCAATTGCACACCTGACAATCGCGACTGTATATAACAAAACTTATAACAAAAACCTCAAAAAAGGCATCAACAAGGCTCGCTGGATAGAATATTCTATATCTGCCAGTGTCATGATGGTCGCAATCGCACTACTAGTCGGTATTTACGACAGCGCAAGCTTGCTGATGATATTCGTACTAGCAGCTATCATGAACCTTATGGGGCTAGTCATGGAAGTCCACAACCAAACTACCGAAAAGACCAACTGGCTCAGTTACTGGATTGGCTGTTTAGCCGGTATCGTACCGTGGGCAGTTATCGCGTTATACATGTGGGCAGGTGCCGACCACGGCAGCGCAGCACCAACCTTTGTGTACTGGATATTCGTATCGATCTTTGTATTCTTTAACTGCTTTGCGCTAAACATGGTATTGCAGTACAAGCAGATTGGTCCTTGGGCAAACTATCTATACGGCGAAAGAGCTTATATCATCCTCAGCCTAGTTGCAAAATCATTACTAGCATGGCAAGTATTTGCCGGCACACTGCGACCATAAACCCTCAAACAAAATAGCTTTGTAGTACAATAACTTTGTACGCTTAACAAACCGTAGGCACGCCTAGGAGTAGTCATGATTTGTGTTGAATGCAAGAAGACTCAAACAAGCAAACTGTTAAAAAATGGCATAGGAGCCAGAATTGCTTGTCGCCATTGCGGGACAATCAATTCACTTTTTAACAGCGAACGTCCGAGCATTTGGGCAAGATTGTTCACAGCACTCGTACGCAAACAGCCGGCGTGAGGACACCAAACCTCCGCCGGCTTTAAAATGTCTAATGTATAATGTAAATATATAAATCAATGGAGGAGTGTGATGAACAACAAAGTAATTATAGCCGTAGTAACCGCTGTGATAATCATAGGCGGCGGTGTTGCACTATATATGGCAAATAGCTCTAACATGCAACAAAACGAAACCAAAAAGACAGAAACAGCACAAACAACAACCAAAACATCGCTATCAGAGCTACTAGAAAAAGGTGACCCGCAAAAATGTACATATAGCGGCAGTAATGAGGGTTACGAATACTCTGGCACTGCATATTTTTCTAGCGAAAAGCAGCTGCGAAACGATTACAAAAGCGAACGTGACAACGAGAGTCGTGACGGCAGCATGATAATTTCTGATGGGTCACAATACTTTTGGAACAATGACGACAAAAAGGGCTTTAAAACAGCCGTACTAGCGGATGACACGCAACAAACTGACTCGCAGTCCAGCGATAGTGTTGATACAAAGGCTAAATTTAGCTTTGAATGTGAACAATGGACAATAGACAATTCAAAATTCACCCCACCTAGTGATGTAACATTCCAGGACCTAACCCAGATCATGCAAAATATCCCAACATCAGGCCAATAATGCCAGCAGCCAGTCAGTCACTAGACTACTCTGCGTTGTCTCGCAAAGTAGCGTACTCGCAAGTCAGAAAGCATAAAGAATTCTGGTACATACCACCACTAGTTGTTATAGGGGTTGTTTCAGTAGGTTTTACATATGCAGCATTTGTTTACAGCGGTATTTCTGGTGCGTTTGCCGCGGCCGCATTTGGTATTACTATGTTGCTGTTTGCCGCAGTAGCCTACCAGTGGATAGCCAACAAAATCCGCATGACTGAATTTGCCCAGGCAAACGACATGACATATTCGACAAACCTAGCATACGACAACCGACCCGGTGTTATATTCCACGAAGGCAATTCAAAGAAATTTCGCGAGATACTGAGCTCTACCAAACATGCTTTTTCCGAAATGGGTACATACGAATACGCCACTGGCAGCGGCAAAAACCGTACAATTCATACCTTTGGTTTTGTCAAAATCAAATTACCCAGAAAACTACCAAACATAGTTCTGGATTCAAAGAAAAATAACTTTTTGGGCAAAATCAGCAACCTTCCATCCAGTATGTCAGGCAACCAAAAGCTCAGTCTCGAGGGTGATTTTGACTCGTACTTTACTCTGTACACTCCAAAGCAATACGAGCGGGATGCACTGTATATCTTTACGCCCGACGTTATGCAGGCAATAATCGATGCCGCCCAAGACTACGACTGCGAAGTAATCGACGATACTTTCTATCTGTATTCTAAAACCCCTCTAGATCTAAAAAAGCCAAAACAAATACAGGAAATGCTAAACATTACTGGCAAACTACGGGCTGAACTGACTGCCCAGACCGATTATTATGCAGACGACAGGCTCGGGGACCGTGCACTAAATACCGTCGCAGAGCCGGGTGTGCGCTTAAGACGACGCTTGTCGATTTTGCAAATTATCGCAATAGCTATAGCAGCTATCATTTTTATATTTAGTTTTTTGCCACTCCTACTGACTTTACTTTCATAAAACAACTATCGAGCTTGTGTTTTTTTCAGCTCGGTAGTATGCTAATTACAACAACCCTTTACAGTGTGAGAATCTGGGGTTAAATAGGGAAAAAGGTGTACACAAAAAAGCAAAATCTATTACAGGTATCATTTCAGGCGCTAATTGGCGCCGTCCTTGTTACCCTTGCAATTGTTGTGTTCGTACAAAATCCGCATGATGTTAGTGCGGCAAACGGACAAAATGGCGCCCAACAAGTCACCCTGAACCCAGGTGGCGGTATACAAACTAACGGATCAGACGGACTACGATTCACGATTAACTCTGCAGCTGGCGGCTCTAGCTATGACTCTGCTGTAGCCGGTCAAGATGGTGTAGTTTACCGTGCAACCAGACAGTATTGTTGCGGTGCAGGCGCTCCGATGCTCAATATCGGAGGTACACTGTACGGACAATCAGGTCCTGCGTACAGCACAGGCGCAAACTGGACAACGCTATCAATTACATCTACTTCTGGTGCAACATCTACTGGTACGCGCACTGCTAGTACGGGTAACTCTGCCGCAACTGTGCGCTACACAGCAGTCAAGAATGGACTAACATACATAATGGATCGTACCGTTACATATACCTATCCGAACGACTACGTAACTGACACCTATACGTTTACTATCCCAGACGGCAACTCAGAAAATGTCAAATTTTATCTAGGCGGCGATACAGCGCCCGGTTCGTCCGATTCAGGTTATGGCATCATGTTAACATCACCAGTTCGATCAGTTATATCTCTGAACACTTCATCTCAAATTATGTTTGGATTCCGCGAGATTTCTGGATCAAAAATATTTGATGGCGCAACTTCACAATCATATAGCGCACCGTACGCTACAGTTTCGTCGGGTGGCAATATAGGATACGTTGTTGTGGCTAGCAATCACGATGCTGGGCTAATGGCGCAGTGGAATCTGGGGTCAACACCGGGCACGCAAACCGCCAGTCTAGAACAATTTGCAACGCAACAAGGGACAAACCTCAACGCAACCCTTGCCACTACCTCAGCCGAGCTAGATACACCTGTACAAATGAACATATCGGTCGTCAATACAGTACTGACATCTGCCGGCAGCTTGGGATATACATTTACGCTACCAAACAACTTAGTGTTGGGCTCTGGCACAAAAACAAATGGTTGTGGTGGCACTATGACAGCAAATACAGGCGGCAGTACAGTCACGCTATCTGGCGGATCTGTGGCAGGTGGCTCAAACTGTGTGATTTCTGTACCTGTGCAATCTGCTGTAGCGGGAACATATACTGTATCATCGGCCAGCGTATCGGGACTATCTGGCTTAACGAACAACGTTGGAACATCGACACTAACACTGACAAA
>CAYGDZ010000043.1:0-5809 GCA_964348805.1 uncultured Candidatus Saccharibacteria bacterium
ATTTAGCAAAGAAACAACTAGGCAAAACTCTACGTAAAAACAGAGTTCGCTCAAAAGTGTCCGGTACTGCTGCTCGACCACGCTTGACTGTCACAATCAGCAACACCAATGTCAGTGCACAACTGATTGATGACACTGCTAGCAAAACTTTAGCTCACGCTACAACTGTTGGCAGCAAAGCAACTGGTACTATTACTGAAAAGGCCGCTATAGTTGGAAAAGAAATCGCTGACAAAGCGCTAAAAGTAAAGATAAGCAAAGTTGTATTTGACCGAAACGGTCGTGCATATGCCGGTCGCCTAAAGGCCCTAGCAGATGCAGTACGAAAACAAGGAGTTGAGGTATAGTCATGGCACCACAAGCAAATAATCAGAAAACTCAATCTCGCGCTCCACGCGGCGGTGCACCTGTTGAGAGCTCACCGTTCGAAGAAACAGTGATCAATATCGATCGTGTTTCACGTGTTGTAAAAGGTGGACGACGTTTCCGTTTCAAAGCTCTAGTAGTTGTTGGTGACGGCAAAAACAAAGTTGGTGTTGGCGTTAGCAAAGGTCAGGACGTACAGTCTGCAGTTGCCAAAGCAACCGACGTGGCAAAGAAAAACCTGATCACTATCCCTGTTATCAATGGTACAATTCCACACGAAGCAGAAGTCAAACTGTCTGGCGCACGTGTTCTAATCAAGCCAGCAGCTCCAGGTACTGGTGTGATCGCTGGTGGTGTTGTCCGTCAAGTCATTGGCGTGACTGGCATCAACAACTTGCTTTCAAAATCACTAGGTAGCACAAATAAAGTCAACATTGCCTACGCAACTGTAGAAGCTCTGCAATCATTAGTTCCTCGCGAAAAGTGGGTTACAACTACGCAGCAAAAAGCGTCTGCCAAAAAGGAGACTAAATAATGACTAAGTATCATGAACTAGAAGTTAGCGCCAACAAGTCTAAAAAACGTGTTGGTCGTGGTATCGCAGCTGGTCAAGGTAAAACTGCCGGTCGTGGTACAAAAGGTCAAGGCTCTCGTACTGGTAAAAAACTACGAGTAACTTTCATGGGCGGTCAACGATCACTAGTGCAAGCTATTCCGAAAGCTCGTGGATTCAAAACTATTAGAAAGCCTGCCCAAGCCGTGTATCTGCAGGATCTAGAAGCCTTGAAAGGCAAAACCGCAGACAACTTTACATTGTTCGAAGCTAAATTGATCAAAAATCCTTACCACACAGTAAAGATCATCACAAAAGGTGAATTGAAATCAAAAGTTACAGTAAAAGTTCAGAACGCCAGCGAATCAGCTGTGGCCGCTATTGTAAAAGCTGGTGGCAGTTTTGACAAAGTTCCTGTACCATTGAGACAGACTAAAAAAGCTGACACAGCGAAACCTGCGACCAAAAAGTAGCAGACCGACAGAGAAGGAGGGTAACACAAAATGAAATGGCGAACTATTCTGGCGTCACTAAAGAGTGCAGATATGCGCAAGCGTTTGATTTCTGTGCTGTTGATGGTTGTTGCTTATCGTTTTCTAACTTTTGTGCCTGTACCTTTGGCCGAGCCGACACAGCTGAAAAAAGTTATTGATACAGTTCTAACCGGCAGTGATTTTGGTGGATTTTTGAACCTGTTATCTGGTGGTGCACTGGCTAGTTTCTCTATTGTGCTAGTTGGTTTGAGCCCATATATTACAGCATCGATCATCACACAGTTGATGACAAAGGTTATACCTAAACTAGAAGAGTTACACAAAGACGGTGAATCAGGGCGACGCAAGATCAATCAATGGACGCGAATGTTAACCCTACCACTGGCGATTGTACAGTCAATTGCCTTTATATTCATATTGCGTCAGACTGTGCTGGCCGGTAATACTGTAGTTCTAAATAACACTACACCAGTTGAATGGATTGTAGCAGTAACAGCTATGACAGCCGGGGCGATGTTACTGATGTGGATGGGTGAGTTGATGACCGAACAGGGCGTCGGAAACGGTATCAGCTTGCTGATCTTTGCTGGAATTATCTCGCAAATTCCTAGCACTATGGGTACGCTATGGACTTCACTGACACAATCCGGAACCGACAAGCTATCAATTTTGCACTACACACTACCTGTAGATGCTACTAGTTTTTGGGTGATTACGATCATTAGTACTATAACTCTGGTGGTGCTGTATATCCTAGTGAAAATCAACGAAGCTCAACGTGTAATTCATATTAACTACGCAAAGCGAGTACAGGGCAACACAGCATATGGAGGTACTACTAGTATCTTGCCAGTTAAGATCATCACCGCAGGCGTTATCCCTGTTATTTTTGCGGTGGCGTTCTTGTCGCTACCTGCCTTTATCGGACAAATTCTAAAGGCGACTCAAAACCCACAATATACCGAACTAGCAAACAATTTGATCAAATGGTTCCAAGCTCCCACAGGAGGACTGACAACTCTGGCTGACGGTGCGTGGGTGTACCCAGCAGCTTACTTCTTGTTGGTTGTGTTGTTTACGTACTTTTACACCGGTATTATCTTTAACTCGGACGAAATTGCCGAAAACTTGCAAAAGCAAGGTGGTTTCATTGCTCACATCCGTCCAGGACAGGCCACAGCCAAATATCTGCGCAGCGTTGTTAACAGATTAACTTTGTTTGGTTCTATCTCGCTAGGTATCATTGCAATCCTGCCATTTATGGGTGAATACGTAGCAGCACAGTTCGGTGTAACTGTTACGAACTTGGCCTTGGGCGGTACGGGACTGTTGATTGTTGTATCTGTTGCGCTAGAGGCCTTGCGCCAGATAAACTCACGCGCCTTGATGGTTACATACGACGAATACAAGTAATTTGACATTGCACATCAAACAGCTACAATAAAAGTACTAATTATCGTTTTTTCTCAAAGAAGGGAATTTTGAGGAAAACTCTTTACTTGACCCTATAACTCGTGTATAATCATTCCTTGTAGTCTATGGCAGTTCAAAAGGAAGTAATCAAGCTAACAGGTAAAGTACTAGAAGCTCTACCGAACGCCCAGTTCAAACTGGAGCTTGAGAACGGCCATACCATCATCGGGCACATTTCGGGTAAGATGCGCAAGCACTACATTCGTCTTGTCCCAGGTGACAAAGTGGAAGTTGAGTTAACCCCCTATGATCTCACAAAGGGTAGAATCACCTTCCGCTCCAAAGAATAATTAACCCTAAAGACAGTTTCTAACAAGGAGAAGTCATGAAAGTTCGCGCTAGCGTCAAGAAAATTAGTCCAGACGACCAACTAGTCCGCCGCAAAGGCAAGCTTCGTGTCATCAACAAGAAACGTCCAAAGAACAAGCAAAGGCAAGGTTAAGCGTGGCTAGAATCGCAAACGTAACAATTCCAACTGAAAAGCAGGTTCAGATTAGTCTGACCTATATTTATGGCATTGGACCAAAGTTCGCTAGCGATATCCTAGAGACAACCAAAATCGACCCTACAAAACGCGTCAAAGACCTATCAGAGGCCGAGCTGACCAAAATACGTAACATTATCGACCAAGATTATAACGTCGAAGGTGATTTGCAACGTGTGGTGTCTAACAATATCAAGCGATTAAAAGATATTGGTAGTTACCGAGGGTTGCGTCACAAAAACGCACTACCGTCTCGTGGTCAACGTACCCGTACAAACGCCCGAACACGTCGTGGTCGTCGTGTTGCGGTTGGTGGTACACAAAAGAAAGCAGCGAGTAAAACTTAGGAATTTATTATGGCAGAAGACAAATCTACACCAACAACCGAAACTAATGAACCAACAGTTGCAGAGACAGCTGCTCCTAAAGTTACCAAAGTTTCTAAAAAGAAACAAAAACGACCAGTTCCTGCTGGCCAAGTACACATCCAAGCAACCTTTAACAACACTATCGTTACCTTTACCGACAAAAAAGGCGGCAAACTAACAGCTAGCAGTGCTGGTGCATGTGGTTTCCGTGGTAGCAAAAAAGGCACAGCCTATGCTGCACAGGTTGCCAGTGAAAAAGCTGCCGAAGCTGCAAAAGCTACACATGGTATGAAAACTGTCGAAGTATTCGTAAAAGGCGTTGGCCTAGGCCGAGACGCTGCTATTCGTGCACTAACTAGCCTGGACATTCGTGTCGAGAGCATCAAAGACGTTACAGGTATCCCACACGGCGGTACTAGACCACGTAAAGCGAGGAGAGCATAATGGCCCGAGATCGAAGTCCTATAGTTAAACAAAGCCGTCGCGAAGGCTATGCTTTGCATCCAAAGGCCCACAAAGTCATGGCAAAAAAGAGTACTCCTCCCGGCCAACACGGTCGTTCGCGTCAGGCAAAACCAAGCCTCTATGCAACACAACTACGTGAAAAGCAAAAAGTCCGCCGTATTTATGGCCTATTAGAAAAGCAATTCGCTAAACTGATGAAAGAAGCTTCACGTTCGCAAGGTCAATCAGGTGAATTACTGTTAGAACTATTAGAACGTCGTCTAGACAACGCAGTATACCGTGCAGGTTTTGCTACTAGCCGTCGCGGTAGCCGTCAATTGGTTACACACGGACACTTTATGCTAAACGGCCGCCGTGTCGACATTCCGTCTATCCGTCTAAAAGAAGGTGATGAAATCACCCTCCGTCCGAAATCTGCCAATGGCAAGAACGTTTACTTTGCAACTATCGCTGATACCATAAAAAACACAAATCAACAGCCTCTGAGCTGGTTGAAGAGTGACCCGAAGAAGATATCTATAAAAGTTACCGGTAAACCGACTCGCGAAGAGGCCGAGGACAGCATAGATGAACAATTAATTGTCGAATATTACTCACGTTAAGACTTTAAAAGAAGGAGAAACAACCGTGTCAAAAGTCATACATAACCCAACATTAGCAAGCGTAACGCAGCACTCACCAATGAGCGCTACTTTCGTCATCGAACCACTACACAGTGGCTACGGCATGACATTAGGTAACAGCCTACGTCGCGTACTACTATCTAGCATTGCAGGTAGTGCGATTACATCATTTAAAATCGAAGGCGTCACACACGAATTCACAACTATTCCAGGTATCAAGGAAGACGTTGTCGACATCATGCTAAACCTTAAAAACATTCGTTTCAAGAACGTTTTTGACGACCCAATCGAACTAAGCCTAGATGTAAAAGGTGCTGGTGTTGTAAAGGCAAGTGCTATCAAAACTACAGGTGATGTAGAGGTTGTTAACCCACAACAGGTTATTGCAACTATCGACGACCCGAAAGGTTCTATGCACATCGACTTTATCGTCGAAACTGGACGCGGTTACCGAACTATCGAAGAATCTAGCGACAAGCGTGTCCACAGTGACATGATTGCCCTAGACGCAGTATTTGGTCCCGTAAAACGTGTTCGTTACAGTGTATCTGCAACACGTGTTGGTCAAGTAACTGATCTAGACAAATTGACACTAACTGTTGATACTGACAGCTCAATCTCACCACAAGATGCATTCGAAGAAGCTGCAGCGCTACTAGTCAACCAGTACACAGCTCTAGCTGGCAGTACTCGTGTTGAGGCTGCTCCTAGCCTTGTTAGCGATGCCGAAGAAGACGGTGAGCTGGATACTCCTATCGAAGACCTAAACCTAACTGCTCGTACTGCGAATGCATTGGTGAACAATGACATCCGCACCGTGCAAGACCTAGTTAACCTCAGCGAAGTTGACCTACGTGAACTAAAAGGTTTCGGCAGCAAAGCACTGGACGAAGTCAAAGACAAACTAGCGGAGTTGGAGCTTTAAACAATGCACCGCCACGGATATCAAGGCCGCAAATTTGGCCGTGAACGAGACCAGCGCA
>CAYGDZ010000044.1:0-5463 GCA_964348805.1 uncultured Candidatus Saccharibacteria bacterium
CGAATGTCGGCACCAAAAACCGATGCCTTACCACTTGGCCACACCCCATCGGTGCATCCACAAATTATATCATATCACCTCTGCAGAATGGTACAATGAATATAAACGAACAAAGGAGGTTGATATGTTTACTTTACCAGAATTAGATTATGAATACGGTGCACTGGCACCTGCAATTAGCAAAGATATCATGACATTGCATCACAGCAAGCATCATCAAACTTATGTCGACAAACTAAACGCTGCACTGGAAAAAGAACCTGAAACCCAAGGCAAGGCTATCGAAGAAATCCTAGGAGACCTCGACTCTCTGCCCGAGGAAATTCGCCGAACCGTTCGTAATAACGGTGGCGGACACTACAACCACTCGCTCTTTTGGAAATTCATGACACCTGGTGGCAGCGAAGTCCCTAGCGAATTAGCCGCAAAGTTGAGTGAAAAATACGGCAGTGTTGACGCGTTCAAAGAAAAGTTTTCAGTCGAAGCTATTGGTGTGTTCGGCAGCGGCTGGGTGTGGCTATTGCCGGATTTATCTATAGAAGTCAGCCCCTTGCAAGATTCACCAATTATGAGAGGTATATCCCCTATTCTAGGCCTAGATGTCTGGGAACATGCATATTACATAGACTACAAAAACGTTCGACCCGACTATGTAAAAGCTTGGTGGAGCGTGGTAGATTGGGAATTTGTTTATGGGCGATATGCTAAATAGCTAGCAGTTATTTTGCTCGTATACCTACAATACATTCGTTATAACTTGTATTGGTGTTTGGGTCGCTAAACTGTTCACTGTAATTGGCGCCACTGCTAGCAGGGTCTAGTGTGAATAGGTGCCCATCACCGTAGGGACCTGGACCACTTGTAACTGTGAATAAGTTATTCATGCCGCACTTGTAGTCCGATCCTATATAGTAGAATAAAAATCCCTTGACTGAACTATCACTATGACCAAACAAAGCTGTTTGTTCATACTGATTAGGGGTATAGAAAACGCCAACTTTATTATTACCATCAGTCGTACAAGGTGTTCCCCCTTCCTCCGCCCATGGATCTAGTATGTCTGGTCTACAGAGGTGCATACTTGGGAAAGTAGGCAGATATGTGGGTTGGTTGGATATGTATTTTCCGATAGGAGAGGTCTGAGGATCTGTAGAAGTGTAGTCTTCACACATGATTGGTACAGTTGCTGATATAAATGGGGTTCGATAGCAGCAATAAGAATTAATTGGGAGGCATGTATTGCCTGGATAAGTATTATGTTCGAGGGTATAAGCTCTGATGGTGTTAATTGATGATTCGGCTACAGCTATAGTTTGAGTTTGCCTGACATTTTTTACATAGCCTTGGTATCCAAAAGTAACCATTCCAGCTAGTATACCCAATACTGCAACAGCAATTGTTATCTCTATCAAGGTGAAGCCTCTTTTGTTTAAAAGCATATGCTTTATCATGCAATCCATTATACACCGCCCGCCGTGTTATAATTGAAAATAATTATGAGTAGCATGAGTCCACGAGATGTACCAATAACCACTTTCATACGATTCTGGCTAGTTATGGTCGGTTTCTTGGTAACTTTACTAGCAATATTTTTAGCTTACAAAGCTATTTTGCTAGTTGCAATCGCTGCATTTTTAGCGATCGCATTAAATACACCAGTTTCGCGCATAGCCAAACATCTACCAGGGAGTAGTCGTGTAGGCGCAACTGCATTGGCCTATATTATAGTCATGGGTGGTCTGTTAACTTTTGTATTTTTTGTTGTTCCTGTGATCGTTGATCAATTAGTCCATTTCTTTAAGACTCTGCCTAGTATTATCGAAGAGATATCGCGTCAGTCAAAATGGATACATGATTTGGTTAGTCAGTATGGCCTAGAAAAGCAATATGATGATTCCATACAGAACCTGCAGGATCAGGCAGCCAGCACAGCATCAAATGTTGGCGGGTCATTTATTACTAGTATTGGTTCTATTATTACTGCTTTTACATCAACCATACTAGTGGTTGTTATGGCTTTTTTGATGCTGGTCGAGGGTCCTACTTGGATCAAGCGATTATGGGGTTTGTACAAAGACACAGAACGTCGTGATCGTCACCGCAAAGTCTTTCACGGAATGTACAAAGTCATCAACGGCTATGTTAATGGCCAGGTATTGATATCGGCTATATCGGCAGTTTGTGCGCTGGTTGTTCTAGTGATATTGTGTACACTCTTTGAGATGCCTATCGGCTTGGCTGTGCCTATTGCGTTTATATTGTTTATTGCAGGACTAATACCTATGTTTGGTGCAACTATCGGGGCAATTATTGCAGGACTACTGATAGGTATCAATGATATTGGTGCGGCTCTGATATTTATCGTGTATTACTTTGTCTATCAACAGATTGAAAATAACTTTATCTCGCCTACTGTCCAGTCAAAAACTGTCGAGATCTCTGCATTAGCGGTCATCATAGCACTAACTGTTGGAATAACATTGTTTGGTATATTAGGCGGTTTGATATCAATCCCGATTGCTGGTTGTATTCGTGTATTGGTCAACGACTATCTAGAGCACAACAAAGCTGGTCAAGTTACAACTCACAAAGTCTAGATTCGGTACCAACGAGTACCGGAGCTACGATCTTCCAAGCCAATCCCTTGTTGCTTTAGTTGCTGGCGTAGGGCATCAGCCATAGCAAAGTCACCACGTTCTTTTGCGTCTAAGCGCTTTTGGATTAGTTCTTTTTGTTCATCAGTAATATCGGGTCGGCTTGCTAGGTTTAAGCCCAACAAGTTATCGAATTTTTCTAGCATGTTTTTAAAGTCTCTGCTCGTCTGTTCTGATATGCCTTCTTCTACGTATGCCAACATGATAGCTCGCAGCTCTTTGATCGCTATAGGCGTCTGCAGGTCGTCGCGCAGTGCGCTCACAAAGTTATCTAGGTTGTGTGAAACCGCAACGTTTGTGTCGCTGGCTAGTTCAGGTTGCCATTTCATATCGGCTGCCGCATAGATATTTAACAGCGAGTTTTGTGCAGCTTCCAGATTCTCCCAGGTAAAGTTACCTTCAGTGCTGTAATGTTTGCCCAGGATCATTAGTTTGAATGCTTGTATATCAAAGCCTTTGTCCAGGATATCTTGCAAAGTATAGATATTACCTAGCGATTTGCTCATCTTTGTACCGTTTACTTTTATGTGGTTGGCGTGCATCCACATGTTGGCAAATTTTTTACCCGTTAGAGCTTCTGTCTGAGCAATTTCGTTAGTGTGGTGTACAGGTATATGGTCGATTCCACCGGTGTGTATGTCGATTTGATCACCCAAAATCTCGCGAGCTATTGCCGAACATTCTATGTGCCAGCCAGGAAAACCAGTTCCCCATGGACTATCCCACTGCATGTCACGCTTTTGATCGCTAGGCGAAAATTTCCAAACTGCAAAGTCAGTCGGGTTTTTCTTGCCAGTATCGGCAACTCGTGCGCCAAAACGCAGCCCTTCAATATCTAGCTGGGCTAATTTCCCATAATCATCCAGCTTGCTGGTGTCAAAATACACACCATCATCAATTTTGTAGGTATACCCTTTCGCCTCTAGCTGTTTTATAAAATCAATTTGTTGATCTACATAATCCGTGGCGCGTGGCAAAAATTCTGGCTTTATCAGACCCAATAGCTCATATGCTTCGTGATTTGCGATATCAATATACTTGTCTGCCACCTGCCAGGCTGTAGAGCCTTCTTGCAGTGCGCTAGCTAGCATTTTATCTTCGCCGGCATCCTCGTCGCTAGTTAGGTGTCCAACGTCTGTGATGTTTTGTACGCGTTTAACTCGATAACCTTCGTCTTGCAAGGTTCGCTGCAGGATATCCCAGTAAATGTAAGCAACCCAGTTACCTATGTGTGGTTGGCTGTAGACAGTTAAACCACAGGTGTATAAGCTAATTTCACCTTCTGCTAGCGGTTTGATTTCCTCTGTCTGTCTGGTCAGTGTATTATGCAGCTTCATATTCGTTTAACGCCTTTTCGGTTGCCGAAATTAGTTCACTAACTATTTTGTCATATTGTTCGAATACACGAAATCCTGCAGCGTACGGGTGTCCGCCTCCACCAAAATATGCGGCGACGGTCTCGGCGATCTTGGCTTCGGGGTTGGCGCGCAATTTGCCTGTTAGTTTGCCGTCAGGATAAGTTTTTAGCACAGCTGCAAGCTTTACGCCTTCAACGAGGCGCATTTCATCAATAACCAACGCTCCTGGGTTGTAGGCGTCAGAATATTCCTCGATCTCGCTCCAGGGTACGTGTACCAGGGCTAGTTGGCCGTCGACGTGATATTCAACGCGTTGTAGTAGCTTGCCTTTATATTCCAAGATCGATGCTGATTTTTTCATGAACTCTCGACGAGCTATTTCAATCTTTGCAATCGATGCACCGTGTTCGACTAGGCTTGTGACAGTTCTTAGGCTATCGACTGTAATTGCTTCGCTAGTTAGACCCAAGCTGTCGCTTAAGATCGCTAGTAGCATGTGCTCGGCTGCTTGCTCGTTAACTTTCCAACCGTTTTCCTGTGCGATCTTGAACAGCAATTCACTCGTTGCAACGGCAGGCTCGCTGACCATAATATTTTCAAACGGCAGGTCACTCTCGGTTTTGTGATGGTCCAAGACGATAACTGGCTTTTTCTCGAGCTGCGCCAAATTCTCTGGTCTCAGAGCTTTGTCTAGCAGTGTTTTACTGGCAGTATCGACGATGATGTATAGGTCGTCATCATGGGCAAATCCATCCGATACCCTATCCCAGCCTTTGGCATATCGCAAATATTTTGGAATATCCACAGGGCAATACAAGTGAACTTTTTTGTCTAGGTCAGACAGTATTTCCTCTAACGCTAACGCAGTACCCAAGCTATCACCATCCGGATTTTCGGCCTGGATAATTGTTATATTTTGCGCTGAATTAACACTATTTTTAAACTGTTCGTACATTACTACCTATTGTAGCAGAAACCCCCGTGAACACATGTGTGTTCACGGGGGTAGTATGGCTCGTCTATTTAGAAGAGCACGATGTCCTTGAGCTTGGGGTCGTCTATGTTGAAAACGCCCACAAGCTCCAGATCAATGTGTCTTCCCGCAAGAATGGCGAAATTGACATCCTCGGGGCCGACGCGCATTCCAAAGAGCGTGATGCCCTCTTGTATGTCATCGCAGACTTTGAGTGCCTTCTGCTCTTCGTTGAAGTAGGCAGGTCGGAATGGTGTACCCGCTGCAGGCTTGGGTCGCATGACCGCGATTCGATTCCAGGTTTTTAGTTCCGGATCCTCATCGCGAGGCTTTGCAGACTTGTCACCTTGCACGAAAACGTGGGGTATTTCACTCCACGTTTGATCTTTGACTTCTTGCATAACTTCCCTTCGGTAGTTTTCAAGACTAATTATATAATAACATGTTTTATAATTTTTACTAGCCTATAGTATATTTG
>CAYGDZ010000045.1:0-5076 GCA_964348805.1 uncultured Candidatus Saccharibacteria bacterium
TGCGTGAAGGTAGTGATGTTATTCAAAACAGCAAATCTCACCTAACTGGTGTTGGCCCGCTACACCTTAGTGGCCACGGCTACTACGACGACCACGTAAAATTGATTAACGCATTGAATCCAACATATTACATGCCAATTCACGGCGAGTTCCATATGTTGGTTCACAACGCCGAGTTAGCTGAACAAGAATGTGGTATCCCACGTACAAATATATTCGTATCTGACAGTGGTGATATCATCGAGATTGATAGTGATAAAAAAGCCAAAAAAGCAGGACGAATCCAGGTTGGTGGAGTTATGTACGATGACAGTGGAGCAGAAGTTTCCGAAGTAGTGCTGAAGGATCGTATCCACATGGCAAACGAAGGTATGTTCGTAGTAGTACTGACTATCTCGCGCCGCGGCGGACGTCTGCTGACTAGTCCTGACATCATTTCACGCGGCTTTATATATCTGCGTGATAGTGAAGAGTTGATGGGCAAGATTCGCCAATACATCAAGCAAAAGGTTTCTCGTAGCTTTAACGGCCGCAAAGTTGACCTAGATGTATTCAAGAAAGAAATACGTGACGAAATCACACACATTCTATACGACGAAACTCGTCGTACACCGATTGTGATTCCTGTGATTAACGAGATTAATGGTGATTCACCGTCTCAAAAACAACCGAACCAAAATCGACCTCAGCCAAATCGTCCAAAACCTAACGAGCCAGTAGCGCCAATCGTACCAAATACTGATGCGCCACTGCCGGTTAACAACGAACGCCTAAAGGTCCACGAACAACCCGAAGTTTACGAACCTTAACATATAGTACAATTACTATATGCCTTATATAAAACCGGAAGGCCGATCCGCTATAGATGAGCTGATCCAGCCACTAATTGACCATTTAAAAAACCAGCCGCTTGAAAATCAAGACGGTGATCTGAACTACGCAATAACTCGTATTATTCACGAGCTATATCCAGAAAAGTACTTTCACTACAACAGAGCTATAGGTGTACTAAGCTCTGTAGAATTAGAGCTATACAGAAAAAAGGTTGCTCCGTACGAGGATAAAAAGATTCTAGAAAACGGTGAAGTATAGATCTTGCTTTTTGTAGTGTTTTTTGCTACAATATAGTTATACAAATCAGCGTATAATGTATTAACAGGTATGGCAAAGAAAAGAAAAACAATCAAAAAATCCAAAAAAACCACAGCGCAGCATGTTCTGCCAACTGGTTTTTGGGCTCAAGTAATAGGGGTGGTATTGGTTGTTTCTGCGTTACTGATAGTTGTAGCTATGTTCGGTGCCGGTGGACCAGTTCTAGACGCTGTCTTTAAAGCATGTATGGTTACGATCGGCTGGGCTACATATATTTTGCCTATTTTGTTAGTACTAGTAGCGATTGAAATATTTCGTGCCGAAGACAATAAGCTATCGGTTGTTGTTCCCATAGCGACCGTACTACTAGTTCTATGGCTATCTGGCCTGCTACAACTATTCGTCGCTGATCCAAAAGACCTTGACCAAGCTATTGCAGGTAACGGTGGCGGTTACTTTGGCTGGCTATTAGATCAGGCACTCCTATCTATGCTATCCGTTCCGATTGCCGGCTTTGTATTGATTGTTCTATCCGTTATTACGACTTTATTTGTTCTGCGTATCAGTCCAAAGACGCTATTTGATTTGATCAAAAAGCTATTTGAACGCGAAGAAGATAGCGAAAATCGCAAACTATCTAGCTTGATTCGCAAAAACAATGGCGATGAAATCAAAGACAAAACAGCTGGTCAGATCAAGCTAAACGAAGGCGTGCCAACGCTGCAGTTTGATGATGACAAAAAAGGCAAACTATCCAGCCTAAAAGGTAGCGTAGCCAGAGATAAGGCAGCCGAAGAGCAATCGGCACTAACAACTTTTACAGACCCAAACTGGCAAGCGCCTAGCCTGGACCTGCTGGAAAAGAAACAAAATCCAGCTGATGCCGGTGATGTACAGCATAATTCACAAGTTATCCACGATACCCTGGCTGAATTTAATATCAACGTCGAAATGGAAAATGCCAACATTGGTCCGAAGGTGACTCAATATACGTTGAAACCACCGAGCGGTGTTAAATTAACCAGAATTACTCAGTTAGAAACCAATATTGCCCTGAACCTTGCGGCACAGAGTCTACGTATGGAAGCCCCAATTCCAGGTCAAAAAGCAGTCGGTATTGAAGTTCCAAACCGCAAAGCTGCTGATGTACGTATACACGGTATTTTAGACTCTGATAGGTGGCGAGCACTACGTGAACCACTAGGCTTTACGATCGGCCGTGATATTGCTGGTGACGCAGTTGTTGGCGAACTGAACAAAATGCCGCACCTTTTGATTGCTGGTCAGACCGGTTCTGGTAAGTCCGTGATGATCAACACACTACTGACTAGCTTGTTATACCGAAACAGTCCTAGCGATATGAAATTAATTTTGGTTGATCCAAAGCAAGTTGAAATGGCGCCATATGCCGATATACCGCATCTATTAGCGCCTATCATTACAAAGCCCGAGGAGTGTATATCAGCTCTGAAATGGGCGGTCAACGAGATGGAGCGACGATATAACTTACTGGCCGAAGAAAAACTTCGTGATATCAAGAGCTACAACCAAAAGAAAAAAGACGAAGGCATGCCATATATTGTGATAGTGATCGACGAGTTAGCAGATTTGATGATGATTGCTGCCCGTGACGTCGAAGCTTTGATAGTGCGTTTAGCGCAAAAGGCGAGGGCGGTTGGTATTCACCTAGTTCTTGCAACGCAGCGTCCGAGCGTTGACGTTATTACAGGTCTAATAAAGGCCAACATACCAGCTCGTATTGCCTTTACAGTGGCATCACAGGTTGATTCACGAACTATCCTGGATCAAATAGGTGCCGAGAAATTACTAGGTCAGGGTGATATGTTGCTGCTGACGCCGGATATGAGCAAGCCAAAACGTATCCAGGGCGCCTGGGTGATAGACGAAGAAGTCCAAAAAGTTACCGATCATATGCGTATGCAGCGTGAGCCACAATACGACGAAGAGATTACAAAACAGCCAGTTCAGCTTAGTGGCAAAGGCGGCGTAGTGATGGATATGGACGGTGCGGGCGATGATGATCTATATCGCGATGCACTGCAGGTTGTTGTCGACAGCGGCAAAGCCTCTGCTAGCCTGTTGCAACGCCGTTTGCGTGTTGGTTATGCTCGTGCAGCACGTTTGATCGAAACTATGGAAGACCAAGGCGTTATAGGCCCAGCAGATGGCGCACGGCCACGTGAAGTCCTAATCTCTAGCCTCGACGACCTCGGTGGCAGTGACGACGAAGCCTAAACTATATCTTGTAATATATTATTGACTTTTTAACATACTTATGCTAATATGTAAGTATAAGTTAGCAAAAACAAAAAAAGGAAAAATATCCTATGTCACTAAAAGAAAGCCTAAGAGAAGCAAACATCGGTAACGATGATTTAGTAGGTGATAATCCCGAAGCAACCCTCGGAACTGTTCGTGCACTCCGCGAAGGTGCAGCCGACAGAACTCATCAGGAGCGTCAGGAAGCGGTAGAGAGCGCAGCAAGCGATGCTCCAAGAATCAGCGTTAGAGCTCTAACGAGAAAGCTTATAGGTTCAGGCAAGCCTGTTGCCGACTTCAAACCCCCAGAGCCTGCCGAATTAGGTAACGCATCTGAATTTCCAGATGCACCTCATGGCGAAGCATTCCAAATTCCAGATGTAGAACCTGCAGTAACTAAATTAAAAGCAGAGAAAACTGCCGATGCAAAAGACAGCGAAAGCATTGCTGCATAATCCAATTTCTAATAAAAAAGACCACCCCTTGTCGGGTGGTCTTTTTTTTGGTATAATTACCTCTGTAATAAAACTTCAGCTTGACCTACACAGTCGAGCATCCATAGAAAGGATTCCAAGGGAGTATCATGAAAGAATACGAACTAACTGTTCTAATCCATCCAGATCTAGAGATGGATATAGAAAAACCGCTAAAGAAAATTCGCGGAATCATCACCGATAATGGCGGTGAAATTGTCAAAGAAACTAGCTGGGGCAAAAAGAAACTAGCATACAAGATCCGCAAAGAAGATTTTGCAGTATATGTCTATTTTGATCTGAAGCTACCATCACCCGCATTAGCAAAACTATCAAATGTGTTTAATATCACCGACGAACTGCTTCGTTATTTGATCGTTAGTACTGACGATAAAACCAAGGCTAAGATAGCCGAAGCTCGCGAACGTGCAGCGAAAAGTGAGTCAAAGGAGGAAGAGAACGATGGCTAAATCAATTAACCAAGTAATCATCATGGGACGCCTAACTCGCGATCCTGAAATGCGAACAACACCTACAGGCAAGACTGTTACTAGCTTTAGCCTAGCTGTTGATCGCCAAGGTAGTGATGACACTGCTGACTTTTTCGACATCACAGCTTGGGAAAAACTAGGTGAACTAGTAAACCAGTACCTTTCAAAAGGCCGTCGTTGCCTAGTGCAAGGCCGATTGCGCCAAGAAAGCTGGGACGACAAAGAAACTGGCAAAAAGCGCAGTCGCGTGGCAGTTGTTGCTAGCGACGTAACATTCCTAGATGGCCCTAGCGGAGACGAAGGTGGTAGCTCAGCTGCTCCAAAAACTAGCTCAGCTCCGAAAAAAGGCGATGATGTTGTGATAGAAGACATCGACGACAAACCTATAGATCTATCAGAAATACCGTTTTAAGGAGAATTATTTATATGGCTTATAAAAAATCACGATCAAACAACCCTAGTTACTTCGACTACAAAGACCCAAAAACTTTGCAGCGTTTCGTAAATATCTATGGTCAAATTGAACCAATCAGCAAAACTAACCTCAGCGCTAAACAACAGCGTCAGTTAGCTCGCGAAATCAAACGTGCTCGCCACTTGGCCCTCATGCCATTTGCCGTTAGCGCATAGGAGCTCCGAATGTACGGTCCAACAGATCTAAAAAAGGGTACAGTTGTACAAATTGATAACAAACCTTTCAAGGTTATTGATTACAATCAAAAAGTTTTAGGCCGTGGCGG
>CAYGDZ010000046.1:0-4973 GCA_964348805.1 uncultured Candidatus Saccharibacteria bacterium
GTGATTTGGTCTTCTTCGTCATTTAAAAATGCCGCCGCCAATTCATCCTCGATGAGCAAGTCGTCATTATTGTTTTTCTTTGCCATAGGTCTCCTCCACTTATTGTCGTTTTATAAACTCGCTTGACAATTTATGTCCTAGGAATGATTATAACTAATACATACCTAAAAATCCAGCAAAAAAAGTAAAAATTACAATGCTTGATAAAATATTGCAAATCATTGCTCCTCACCACTGTTATTCTTGCCAAAAAGCAGGCACTATTTTGTGTGACAGTTGTATATATAACATCGCAAATACAACCGAAAATGTATGTATTCAGTGCCGCCAGCCTTCTGTGGTGGGTAGTTGCAATGGCTGTAATTTGCCTTTTAGCAAAGCTTGGGTTACAGGTGTTCGCGAGTCAGAGCTATCACGAGTGATCGGTGATTTTAAATGGTCGCGCAAATACCAAGCTCACGAATCATTGGCAAGACTACTGGATCAAACTTTGCCTATATTGCCTGCTGATACCGTGGTGGTGTATATACCGACAATTGCGCATCACAAGCGTATACGAGGTTATGATCATGCGCAGTTAATTGCCCGTAGCTTTGCAGATCACAGAGGTCTAAAGTCAAAAAAGCTATTGCAGCGCAATCATAACGCCATTCAACACAAGGCCAGCAGGTCACAACGTCGCAAGCAGGCCGAGGCTGCATTTGTTTGTGTAGGCAAATTAAACGCTACTGTCCCCTATCTGATAATTGATGACATTGTGACCACTGGTGCCACAATCAAAGCAGCGACCCGTGTGCTCAAAGGGGCTGGTGCCAATGAGGTGTGGGTCGCTGCTGTTGCTAGGCAACCACTGAACTAATCAGTGGTGTCAGTTATTTTTTGATGTCGTAAGCTAGAGCTATTAGCATTGGTCCTGTGATCAATGAATATAAACCTAGTACCCATACAAATGCCACGCCAGCTGCTGCTGGTTGCATTAGCAAGATAACACCAACGATCACAGACAATACGCCTGTAATAACGAGGATAGTTTTGCTGGTTGCTGCGTCTTCTTCGAAAATAGCTGAAAATATATCAACTATACCGCGTGCAATGAGGACTAGTCCTACGATTAACACGAAAGCTGCAAATGCGATGCCAGCGTGACGTATCAAGTACACACCTACACCAATTTCAGCAACACTAATTAGTATTGTTAACACGCGCGAAAGGAAAGAAACCCTTCCGTTACCGATGTTAATCAATCCCACCACGAGTCCCACCACACCACTTGCGAGCAAGAAAGCGCTAACTAGATACACTAATGTAACTAGCGTTAGCTGTGGCCAGAATACAGCCGCCAACCCGAACAGAATCGCTACGATTCCACGTAGGGCCAGCACTCCCCACAAATCTTTTGATATTTGACTCATTTGATACCTCCTATTATTTTGTATCTAACCTTTTATATACTCTCATTTTGCGGATGTGTCAAATGAGATATGGGGTGGGTGGGTAGTGAATATGAAGGTAGGATATCGCTGCGCTCCTTCGCTCAAAAGTGCTGGGTAGGATATCGGGCTTCGCCCTCTTCCGCTCAGTCATGCTCGAAGTAAACTTCTGCGCGTGGCTTCGCTACACCGAACCTTACGGTTCGGATTCGCTATGCGAATCTACCAATGAAAAAAACGATCCTATGGATCGTCTATTTCATTGGTACACCGGGTAGGATTCGAACCTACGACCCCTTGTTCCGAAGACAAGTGCTCTAATCCACTGAGCTACCGGTGCGTATGCCGTGGCAAACTGCCACGACTAAAAATAAAGGTACCTTCTGACCAGCAGAACAGGTGCAATTGTAACATGTATTTAACTGGTACGCACTACAGTCGTAAACGCTTTAGCAAACCATCCATTAAATCTGAGTGCAAATCTTCCATTGGCAAGTATGCACCCAAAATATCAACGATCTTTTCACCTTCACCTTCACTAAAATATATCGTTAGCGCCTGTCCAAATCGCTTGGTTGGCATCAACATTACAGAGAATAATTCGCCTTCTTGCAATATACCGAATGAACGAAACTCATTAAATCCGTGGAATTGTTGATCGATATGCAGTCCATTGCCACTCAAGCTATAGCGCAGAGTTCGAGGCGGGCGCCGGGTGTAAACAATCAGGGCAATTGCCATAATCACTATCAGGGCTGTGAATGTCCATTGTTGTAACCAAACCGAGATGCCAATTAGCAAGGTAACAACTATTATCAAACCTATAAACCACATGCCATCGCGTTCATGATGGATACTTTCGGAAGCTTCCCAGTTAACGGGTTCAAACTGTGAATCATCTTCTAATTGCTGGCTATTTTGCGGTGCATTTTGAGGTTGAGGTGCAACATTCGTGTCGTCCCCCTGAGGTTGCCAATAATTTTGCCCAGTATTTGGCTGCATATGTTTATTATAGCAAGTTTATAAAGCATAAGTATATAAGGTGGGGTATTGGGAAAGGAGTAGGATATCGCTGCGCTCCTTCGCTCGAGCTTTCTCGAAGTAAACTTCTGCGAGAGCTTTCGCTACGCCGAACTCCACGGTTTGCGCCAGTTTTGCTGTCGCCCGTGGGTTCGAATCGCCAAGCATTAAAAAATCAGACCAAATAGTCTGATTTTTTAATGGCGGAGAGGGTGGGATTCGAACCCACGGTACCGTTTCCGGCACGACGGTTTTCAAGACCGTTCCCTTAAACCACTCGGGCACCTCTCCGTGTGAGACTATTTTAACAGATGTAGTTCTAAATTATGAGTCTTTAAACAACTTTTTCTGAAAACGAGTCACCAGGTATGTACCAATAAATGACCCTAGGGCTAATGGAATGACATATAGAAATTGCTTCGTGTACGCGAAAACACCGGCAGCCAGCACAAAATGCATAACAAAGCTGATTGAGGCTGCGGCTAGTGCCTGCTTTTTGACCACTGCAATTGTGTAATAGGCGTACATACCATCAACCAAGGCATAGCCAAAGAAAAGCCCGATCACAATGTATATATTAATACTTTCCACTGGTGGTAACTGTAACAAAGTAAATAAAGAACTAAAATACTTGACAAATATATAGATATGTAATATAATGATTAGCGGTTGAGAAATCAACCATATGCAGTAGGAAATATTTTTTGTCGCAAGACCGAAGTAAAGTACCACAAATGCATTACCCAAGCCCTTGGCCTATCTTCACAGATATGGCCGGGGCTTTTTCCCTTTTTGAGGTATAATTTGACTATGCAAGAGTCAGTTTTTACAAAAATCATCAAAGGCGAGATTCCGTGCCATAAAGTTTACGAAGACGAGAAAGTTCTGGCATTTTTGGATATTCATCCTATTAACCCCGGTCATACCCTATTAGTGCCCAAAAAACAGATTGATCATTTGTGGGATCTCGACGAAGCTGACTATCAATACATCTGGAAGATAGCCAAGCAGCTAGCCAGTCACATACAAGAAACCCTGCAGCCAGAGCGAGTTGGTGTGATTGTCGAAGGTTTTGGTGTGCCGCACGCGCATATACACTTGATTCCCCTGATCCACGGCAACGATATTAAAAAGCACCAAGATCTAGAAGCCGATCCAGATCACGAAGCCTTAGCTGCAATTGCCGCAAAATTACAATGATTACAGTAATCGCCATTGGTAAAAAACATGAACCTTGGCTGATCGATGGTATCGAACGCTATCAAAAGCGCCTGACGGTGCCATTTAATTTGTCATGGACTTTGTTACCGAACTCGCCGCAAAAGGAAGCTGTGGCGATCAAAGACGAATCAGAGCGTATATTAGACAAGCTCAAACCTGATGATTTCGTAGTTTTGCTAGATGAGTCTGGCAGAATGTTCGACTCGCCTACCCTAGCTAAAAGTATGGTTACACCGCTAGAGCAATCAAAAAATGTAGTGATTATAATCGGCGGAGCATACGGTGTCAGCAATGTAATACAGACCAGAGCAGACCTAGCTTGGTCGCTATCCCCTCTCGTCTTTCCACATCAACTAGTCCGGCTTATGCTGGCAGAGCAGCTGTATCGAGCTCAGACGATTCATCGGGGCTTGCCGTATCATAATCACTAGCTCTTGCCAATGTCATTATGGCTTCTATAAACCGGTGGTCTGACAGATGCTCCCCGTTGTGTGTGTCGTCTAGTATTTGCGCAAAATTAGGGTCTATATGTTCGTTATGAAATATATAATCAACGACTGATTTTCGCAGACCTGACTTTGAACAATCTCCAGTTATGAATTGTCCTAAGAACTTCATAGCTAGGTACTGACGTGATTTGGAATAGCCATGACCAACGATATCGTACCTGCCGATTGATGTCGGGTATGTATATTCACTATCCGTATCCAAGGTGTCAAAAATTGAACTCATACCGAGCTTTTTGATACTTTTTATAGATGGAAAAAATCTTTCAGCGTTAAAGTCACCAACTATCAGATGTGCAAATTCTGGATTTTGCGCCAGTATTTCTATAATCTCCTTGATTTTCTTTTTTCTTTTAATTTCTTTCAGAGGTGAAGCTTCCATATGTACGTTAGCGACTTGCAAATTTCTTTCGAAGGGTAAGGCAATAGTCGCTAGCTGTATGGCTTTGCCGCCAACAGATAGCTTAACCTTATCGTGCTCAGTGATCGGATATTTGCTGATTATCACAAGCCCCTTTTCTTCTTCGGAGTTAGGATAAACTGGACAAATTTTCATGCTGTACTGGTCCCCAAGTTCCGTCCGTAGCGCCCCCAAAGTAGCTTTGCCAGGGTTCCAAGAGACTTCTTGCAATGCAATAATATCCGGTCGGACATCTCTGCTTAGTACTAGCTCATTAAAGCCTTGGTATCGTCTACGAGCGTCACCGTTATCTAGAGCCATGTTCGCTGTAATAACTTTTACTTCGCTCACCTAATTGGAATCCTTTCTAGGTAAATATTGACAATTAATCTGTAT
>CAYGDZ010000047.1:0-4929 GCA_964348805.1 uncultured Candidatus Saccharibacteria bacterium
CCCAATACGCTAACGCTATATATAATAAATGACAACGATATAACAAAAACATATACAGGAGAAACAATGTCAAAAAACATTACAGTCTATACAACCAACGCCTGCGCATATTGCATGATGGTCAAAAAATATCTAGACAGCAAGGGTCAGAGCTACGATGTCATTAATCTAGACGAGCAACCAGACCAGCGCGAAAAAGTAGAGGCGATTAGTGGTGTAAAAACTGTTCCCGTAACTGTTATTCAGTCCGAGGATAGCGAGCCAACAATTACTGTTGGTTGGAACCCTAGCAAACTATCGGCGGCGCTAGCAGCCTAATGTCGGACATCCACCCGTTGGTTATGGTTGGTGCGGGGCCGTCTGCCCTAGCAGCTGCTGTATATACCTGTCGTGAAGACATCGACACAACTTTGTATGAAAAAGGCGTCATTGGCGGCCTGGCAGCTATCACTGATCAAGTAGATAACTACCCTGGGTTTGCCGAAGGTATCGAAGGTCTGAAGTTGGCCGAACAGTTGCAAGCTCAGGCCGAGCGCTTTGGTGCAAAGATCGAATTTGGTGACGTCCAAAGCATCACCGATGCAGGCGATCACAAGGTCCTGAAAATTGACGGCAATGATGTTTTGGCCAAAGTAATATTGATAGCAACCGGTAGTGACTACAAGAAGATAGGCGTTCCGGGCGAAGCCGAATACTTTGGCCGTGGCGTACATTACTGTGCAACCTGCGACGGTGCGTTCTATCGTGACAAAAAACTAGTTGTTGTCGGTGGCGGTAACTCTGCTATACAGGAAGCTTTGTACCTGACACGGTTTACATCCCATATTGATTTATTGGTACGCTCAACTATCAAGGCTAGCGAAGTTTTGCAGCATGATCTGGACAAAGCTGTCAGTGAGGGCAAAATAACCGTTCACCTAAACACTACAACCGACGAAATAGTCGCAACTGATGGATCGAGTGTTGATAAGGTTCTGACTACAAAAGATGGAGAAAAGGTAGAGATCGAAACCGATGGTGTGTTCGTATTCGTCGGGCTACTGCCAAACACTCAATTCCTGGCCAGTTCAAAGATCGAGCTAGATGAACAAGGTTTTGTAAAGACAGACGGTAAACTGCAAACAACAATGCCTGGTGTATTCGCCAGCGGCGATGTCCGCAGCGGCGCAACTATGCAAATAGCCAGTGCAGTCGGCGAAGGCGCAACCGCCGCACTGAACATTCGTGAGTATCTAGAAGGTACAGAAGCAAAACTCTACTAAATTATTTGACTGATTGAAAAAAGTATTTTTCTAGTTGGTATATAATTTTTTTATCACGTGTTTCTAGCTCGACTTCTCGTGTACCAAATCGAACACCACTGTAGGTAAAATTGTGACTACCAGTCAGCGCAATTTTCGATCCGTCGTGCATGGTAAAAATCATAAATTTTCCGTGCAGATATGTCGGTTTTTTGTATCGGGATTTCAACCCAGTTGTCAGCCGGGAATATCGTAGCATAATATTTGTCCATCGATGCGTATTTTTGGGCTGATTATAATAAATTGTTGCTTTTTTGCGGCGCAGCACCTTTGCTAATCTGCCAGTTGGGCAATACTGCGAAACGAGCAGGATTGATTTTGACTGCTCGGCTAACTCTACTGCGCGCTCGTAGATCATAGATTCACCTCTGTCCCCGCTGTCAATTAGCAGCTTACCGTAGTCTAACTGCTTGTAAAAGCCCGAGTAATCTGTTGGATCACGATCAGTTTTAATGATTTTTTTGTGCTCAACCGCTAACAAATCA
Source organism: uncultured Candidatus Saccharibacteria bacterium (assembly GCA_964348805.1). Classification (GTDB taxonomy): domain Bacteria; phylum Patescibacteriota; class Saccharimonadia; order Saccharimonadales; family Saccharimonadaceae; genus JACPYF01. The sequence continues at coordinate 1,787 of CAYGDZ010000047.1, forward strand.
GCTAGCGTTTTATCATTTGTCTTGAACATATAATCAAGATTGCGCGCGCCTCTGCCGTACATATTGACACCACCAAAACAATACACAGTATCGTCTACAATTGTCCATTTGACGTGGGTAACACCAGCGAATGGATTGATGCGATGATTACCACCTAGCCAGTGGAAACTAGCGCCATTTTTTTGCAGAGCCTTGGATAGTTTTTTAGCCCCGCGGCTATGCCTTGCCCATTTCTTGAACGGGTTAAAGTAGCCACCAAACTCACTAAAGGTGAAAGTATCGGCTGCAACACTGACATCTACTCCGTTTTTTGCTGCAACAACCAAACTGTCGATGAACTGGGCAGTTTCGTGCTCGCGTGAAATGCACAAGGTCATCACAACTACACGCTTTTTACTGCGAGCAATCGCGCGTGATGCGTCGGCTATATATTCTGATGTTGTCAGTAGTTTCATGGTAAAATTGTTACTAATAACGATTATAACGTAAACGGAGAAATACCAAGATGGCAGACTTTAATAAAATACTAGACGCAGGCGATGTTGACGCCGGTATCATCAACACAGTTGTCGAGATCCCAAAATGGTCAACGCTGAAAATTGAATGGAACCGTCAGCTAGGCGTTTTTGAACTCGACCGAGTCGAGCCCAGTATCTTTGCAAAACCAGTCAACTATGGATTTATACCTCAAACACTGGACGAGGACGGTGACGAGCTAGATACGCTGATAATCACTAACGATCCGATCCCAACAGGTGTATATCTAAAAGGTCGCGTGATTGGTGTCATGCATTTTGTTGACGATGGTGAAGTTGACGATAAAATAATCGTCGTACCTGCTGACGATCGAAATACCGGTGACGAAATTAAATCTATCGACGACGTACACGAGCAGTGGAAGCAAAAGGTTGAACACCATTTTAACCACTACAAAGACCTGAAAAAACCTGGCAGCACAAAAGTCCAAAGCTGGGGCGGGGTAGAGGACGCTCAAAAAGTTATCCTCGAGTCTATCGAGCGCTGGAAGAAGCAGGCTTAATCTTTGTGGTAATATAATAACAGTATGGAAATTGTAATTGTTTCAGTAGTTGTCATAGCCATTGTTGCGTTTGTCGGATTTGGTCTATACAACAATAAAAAACGCAAAGACGCAGTTTGGTCAGGAGTAGTGGTTGATAAGAATATTGCTGAAGTTGTTCACGATAATAATGATATAGGCAATAATAATCAGCAAAATGGTGTGGGGCTATTTTCGATAGGTAATGCGAATAATCAAATGGCAGTCACGCACAATTATTCTATCAAAGTTAAGACTGATAGCGGAGAACAAATTAACTGGGATATATCCAGCGGGCTATACGAGGCAATCAATATTGGAGACAAACTAACAAAGGCCTCCGGTACAGATGTACCAGAAGTAGTAGAGAAAGCTGCATTCAACACGCAACCACCTGCTCAAACTCCCCCACCGACAAATCCAGTCGCACCGCCTTCTGGACCAACGCCACCCATACCTCCGCTAGCGTAGTTCGGATTTAGCGACCGCTGGAAGAAGCAGGCTTAATAGCTTTTTTGGCCTTGCGAACAGCTTTGTCACGGATGATCGCGCTGGCGCTGGTCAAGGTTTCTATGATACCGAGTTGTTTTAGCTGAGCACGAAGTTTGTTGCGGGCGTGTACAGTTGTTACTAGATCCATCCATGCTTGTTTAGGCAGGGATAGCTTGCGCGTTACTACTTCTACTACATCACCGTTATGTAGTTTTTTGTCGAACGACGCAATATTACCATTCACCCGAAAGCTATAGGCGTGTTTGCCGATATCGCTATGAACCAGGTAGGCAAAATCCAGCGGCAGAGCGCCTTCGGGCAGGTTATAGATATCGCCTTTTGGCGAGTATACGAAAATACGTCGGTCGAATAGGTCGACTTTCAGCTCATCAAAAGCAACTTCGTCACCTTCGCTGAGTTTTGTGGCGACCTCTTGCATCTGCGAGATCCATTGCAACTGGGCGGGTAGGGTAGATGTGCCGCGCTTTTTCTTGTAATCTTTGGCTTGCTTTTGTTCGTGATAGTGGAAGCTTGCGGCCAAACCGCGCTCGGCGTATTCGTGCATGTCACGGGTGCGAACCTGAAATTCTACAACTTGTTTCGTAGGTGTTATGACTGTGGTGTGTAGGCTCTGATAACCATTTGGTTTTGGTGCAGCGATGTAATCTTTGATACGGCCTAACATTGGTTGGTACATGCTGTGCAGCAGTCCTAGTACTCGATAGCAAGTCTCTTGGTCATCAACTATGATGCGTAGCGCAATCAAATCATAAATATCATCGATATTGTCATCAGTTTTCTCTAATTTTCGCTTTAAACTATAGATACTTTTGACCCTGCCATCCATATCATGTTTGATACCCTGACGGTCTAGTTCTTCGGAAAATTCTTTTCGCACCACCGCTAGCTTGCGATGGGATTTACCCAGTCGATCTTTCATTAGTTTGCGTAGCTTCTTGAACTCGCGCGGCTCCATGAAACTAAAAGCCAGCTCTTCCATCTGCATACGCAGGCGTCCCATACCTAAACGGTCGGCCATCGGTGCGAAAACTTCCAGGCTCTCGCGGGCAATCTTTAGTTGTTTGTCGCGTGGCATGTGCTCGAGTGTTTGCAAGTTGTGCAAACGATCGGCCAGTTTAATGATGATCACTCGGATATCTTGTCCAATAGCGATTAGTAATTTAGATAAATTATCACGGGTAGATGGCAAGTATGATCCGATGTCACGCATACCCGCCCTAGCTTGGCCGACTTTTGTGACGCCATCGACCAAAAATGCTACATCATGACCAAAAATTGTTTCGATTTTATCTAGCGTCAATTCCGTGTCCTCGACAGTATCGTGCAAAACCCCGGCGATTACGGTGTCGATGTCCATTCCCCATTCGATCAAAGTGTTAGCGACACTTAGTGGGTGAACGATATAGTTATCCCCGCTGAGGCGTTTTTGACCGTCATGCGCTGTGGTAGCTGTATCGATGGCAAGCTCCAGTTCTAGCACCTCGTTTTTGGTGTAATGCGGCTCGGCATATTTTAAGACATCTCGCTTTTTCATATATCTATTATACATTGAGACAAATTTGGTATACAATAT
>CAYGDZ010000048.1:0-4745 GCA_964348805.1 uncultured Candidatus Saccharibacteria bacterium
TATAAAGGGTGCTTCCTTTTAGATTGTTTAAACTGAAAATACTATATGAAATTATCAAAAACCTACGAGCCAAACCAATACGAACCAAACATATATGCCCTATGGGAAGCCAGTGGCGCATTTGAGCCGAACGGTGTTGGTGAGCCCTACTCTATTGTCATGCCACCACCAAATGCCAATGGAGACCTGCACACCGGCCATGGATTAGATATGAATCTAAAGGATATTCTAATACGGTACCACCGTATGAAAGGCAGAGATACTCTGTATCTTCCAGGTGCTGATCATGCTGGGTTTGAAACGTGGGTAGTGTTTGAAAGAGAGCTCGCAAAACAGGGGAAAAGCCGCTTCGATTTTTCACGTGAAGAATTATACAAACAAGTCTGGGATTTTGTAGCTGAAAAACGGGGAGGCATGGAGCTTCAGCTGAGAGCACTTGGAACCAGCGCATCGTGGGATAATCTAACCTTTACGCTGGATAAAAAGGTAGTCAAAACTGTCTATAGTACATTTAAAAAGTTGTGGGATGAAGGTCTGATTTACAGAGGTGAGAGAATAGTAAATTATTCAACTGCCTATCAAACTAGCTATTCGGACATTGAGGTTCAGCACAAAAATATCAAAGGAACATTGTGGAAAATAGCCTACCCAATTATAGACGGAGTAGGGGAGCTAATCGTTGCGACAACTCGTCCAGAAACACTACTGGGTGATACAGCAGTTGCTGTGCACCCGGATGACGAAAGGTACAAGGCATTAGTTGGCAAAAAAGTGATGGTACCAATTATCGAAAGGGAAGTGCCAATCATTGCAGACGAAGCAGTTGATAAGGATTTTGGTACAGGGGTTGTAAAGGTAACACCGTCACACGACCCAAATGACTTTGATATAGGCGTTAGGCACAATCTAGAGCGTATTCAGGTAATTGGATATGATGGCAAAATGACTGCCGCTACCAAATATTACGAGGGTCAAGATGTCGAGCAAGCTAGAAAGAGTGTTTTGGCAGCACTGCAAGCAGCCGAACTGCGTCGTGGTGAAAAAGAAATAGAACATTCTGTTGGCTTTGACTACAAGAGCGGTCTGCCAATACAACCACTGATCAAAGATCAATGGTTCTTGAAAACTACTGATCTAGCTCAGCGTGCAAAAAAAGCTATATTAGATGGCGAGATAAAATTCTATCCATCTGGTCGCGCAAAAGCTTTGATCCAATACTACGACAATATTATGGACTGGAATTTATCTCGACAAATCCCCTGGGGTATACCTATCCCAGCCTTTGTTAACACTGCCGATCCTAACGATTGGATTTTTGATGAGCGAGTTGACCAAAAATCTATAGAAGTTGACGGCAAAAAGTATATCCGCGAAGAGGACACCTTTGACACCTGGTTCTCATCTGGCCAATGGCCATTTATCACCACCGATGTCATGACCGATGGCGAGCTGAGCAGCTATTACCCAACAGATGTAATGGAGACAGGGCACGACATTCTATACCCATGGGTATCACGAATGATAATGCTAGGTCTGCACATGACCGACAAAGTCCCGTTCAAAGAAGTATATCTGCACGGTATGGTGCTGGATGAAAAGAGTAAAAAGATGAGCAAAAGCAAGGGCAATGTCATCAATCCTATAGAGGTGGTCTCGAAATACGGCTCCGACGCACTGCGGCTAGGTATTATTGCTAACCGCTCGGCTGGGCAAGACCAGGCTTTTTCAACTGCCTCTGTTATTGCAGGTCGTAACTTTGCTAACAAGCTGTGGAATATCGCACGCTACATCGAGAGCAAAGGCGGGGATACAAAAGTCGAACCCAAGGCTAATGCAGAAAATATAGCTGATCACTGGATAATCTCCGAACTCGGTACTGCTATAGACACAGTCGAAAAAAATCTCGCTCAGTACCGCTTTGCAGAGGCTTCAGACGTCGTTTACCACACAATATGGGGTTCTGTTGCAGATTGGTACCTAGAGGCCTCTAAACAGGATGAAAATCTGCCATTGCTGGCTTGGGTGCTAGAAACAATATTGAAATTAGCGCACCCATTTGCGCCATTTGTCACAGAAACAATCTGGCAAACGCTAGAGTTACACGAAAAGCCACTGATATCTAGCAACTGGCCAGAAAAAGCCGAATATAGCGATATCGCCGCAGCCGAATTCAATCAGTTAAAATCTCTGGTTAGCGAAATCAGATATGTCAGTCACGAGCTTGGCGGCAAAAAGCAGACTTTACTATATGGCGAAGATAGTCTGATAGCTGATAACGAAGAGTTAGTAGGAGTTTTGTCAGGCCTGGCCGAAGTTAAAAAAGCAGATAACCCTAGTGGTCTGCGCCTAGCGGTGGCAGGCAGGGAAGCCTGGTTGGATATTGATCAAAAAACCGTCAAACACCATCGAAAAAACCTAGAACAACGCATCAAAGACATTGAATCTCAGATCAATAATCTAGAGGCCCGTCTGTCAAACGAGAGCTACGTCAAAAACGCCCCAGAAACTGTAGTTACAGAAACTCGTGAAAGCTTGAAAGAACAGCAAGCGCTATACGGGCGCCTGCAAGCTGAATTAACTGTTATATAGCAACAGACTCAGTTAATCTCTCGTCTGAAGATGCAGCGACAGAATGTCCAATCTTTACTGGACAAATAAAGGTTGGAACTGCAATTCTACCCAGTTCAGCATCCTTTAGATGTGGAGCTGCCTTCTCTCGTAGATCTTCTTCATAGACTACTCTGTGGGCTGTTGGCGGGGGATTGTCAGGAATAAATGATGGCGCACTTCCTCTGAATATCGCCACATCAGTACCCGCATTGACCCAGGATCGAGTTTTCAAATCATAGTATTGTAAACCTGAACTTGTTTGCAGACTATCAACTGTAAATGAAGATTTGTCTGTATGTTCCTTGATCAGCAGTGACTCGCCATCAGACATGCCAACCGGTCGCATACCTTTTTTTGCATCCAAATGATACATGATTACTCGCGTTATAGTGTGTGATCTTTGCCCAATAGGAAAGAAATGCCGCAAATACTCGACTGGGTCAAGTCCGTTTTCCTCCGCGACTTGGTATAAATATGGCTTGGCAATGTGCCTGACTATGAAATTATTAAACAGCCTTGTAGCATCCAGCGCTCTTATCACAACCCCTGGTGCACCACGCTCTCGAAACTCATGCACCGCATCTTTGTCAGCATGCACTACAGTAGTAGGATTAATTACTCCCGTAAATTCGGGGTTCACGCCACGTATGCCAATATCAGTTGCTGAATTACCTTTTTCAAACTCTGTGTAGCATGGTTCACCATCTCGGTCAGTAAAGCTAATGTACTTTTCTGGCTCACTTTCATCATCTGTAAACACCCTGACAGATTGGTCGCCACGTTTGTATGCCAGGTACATTTGCCTATGAGCCTCTAAGCTTGTTGCCTCAACCACTTTGCCAAGCTTGTTTAGTTCTTGTTGCTGTGAACGTGTCACGTCCATTATGTACGGCTTACCCGCATCTAAGTGTTGTTTTAGTGTATTCATAATTACCTCCACCCTCAGACTAATTAATGATTGATTTGGAATCAGTGCAGACATTTTTAGTAAAAAAGTCTTTACTAAAACACCGTATATAGTGTTGTATAGTAGTTTGTAGAAACTAAGTACAGAGAGAATATGAGTATTCAAAGGTTCGACCACCACATACAAGCCGACATTTTCGCAAAACTGCGGCACAATCCAACACAACGATTCAAAGACCTCAAAAATCCCGAGCTAGAATCTAGCCAGTTTATGTATCATCTGCGCGAGCTCATCAAACTAAAACTAGTCGAGAAAACAGATGACGGACACTATACCTTGGCACCAAGAGGGCTAGAGCTTGCTCAACATTTCTCGTCAGCATTGGGCAACCTCAACGAAGCACCATTGACCTACACGCTGATCTTTCTGCGTACAAAGACCAACAAATGGCTGGCACTGCGTCGCAACAAACAACCTCATATCGGCAAAATTGCTTGCATATCGGGTAAAATGCGGATGGACGAAAATTTACACCAAGCTGCTCGGCGAGAACTCGATGCATTCACACATAATATTAACCAACCTCTCGAGTATAGAGGCTTTACATCGGTACTTATCAGAGGCAAAAGCTCTCGTACACACATAGCCGGACCAGTTTGGTTTATTGATAACCTGGATGAAACACCACTACCCGATACAACGACAGGCAAATGCGAATGGATTGACTGGGAAAAAATTAATTACAACGAATTCATACCAGGTTGGCGAGAGATTGTTGCGATGATAGAGTCTGGTAAACCAGCATATCTAGATCTGGATTTTACGGTTTAAACAAGGCTAGGCACGTGATTGCCGAATGCACTATCACGTAGTTTAAACTGTTTTTTGTCTGCTATATTATAAGCTTTGCGCAGGTGTCGATCACCAGTTAACGGCTTGTCATTTTGTATATTCTGCAGCAAACTAGACAAATTACCTCTCTCGACATGGGTATGCAGATCCAAATGTATAGGGTTGTCAAAACCTCGCACAGGTTGGTAGTGACTGATAGCAGCTGGTGTGAATAGGTTAGCAGCTGCACTGACATCCTTTGCATGTAGCACGCTGAAAATAACAGCGGTCAGCACTGTAATAGTTATTAGATGAGACAGAGATGTAATTGATTGCATGTTTATTTTTAGTTAGTTTACTGTTATATACTAGCATAAACTTTATAAATAGTCAATTT
>CAYGDZ010000049.1:0-4685 GCA_964348805.1 uncultured Candidatus Saccharibacteria bacterium
GATATACATAGCTTTGTGGCTATTCTTTGTATATCTATACATTCAGATATTATTTTTTACAGTCGAGGCCCCACAGAATATATTACTAAGTGGAATGTATTTTATTGAATTTGGCGTACACGAAGCCTCACATTTATTCGCAATGTTTTTGCCACATATTTTTACTGCAGCAGCAGGCTCTATCGGTGAAGTAGTTTTTACTATTTTGATTGTTTTTGCTGTGTTGAAAGGCCGAGCGTATTTTGCTGCAATATTTGGAGCTTTATGGGTTATGCTAGCGATGAATAGCGCAGGTAGGTATATGGCTGATGCTAGGACGCAGCAGATACCATTAGTAGGCTTTAGCAATCAACCAACTCATGATTGGAATTTTGTTTTTAGCCAGCTAGGGTGGCTACCAGCCGATACAATTATTGGTAATTCCGTTAGAGGAATAGGAGATTTAATAGGAGTCATTGCCCTTGGTTTTGGTGTTTGGCTCATAGTCAAAAAAATCACCCAACAAGAAAGCTCCGTGCAGGAGCCTTCTTTGGTTTTGGATAAATAGTTACTTTACTGTACTAGTGGTTTTGAAGGTGTATCACCAGTGTTATCTACACCAGAAGCTTTAGCAGTTACTTTTGTTCCGCCACTATACTTTGAATCATCAAATGCTAGTATTGCATATCCTATTAGCGAGAATAGCCATAATCCCAGGATTCCGAAGGTAGAGCTTTTTGCGAATTTTTTGGCAATTTCTAGCGATACTATTATGTACAAGACAAAGGCCACTAGTGGTCCTACAAAAGGTATCAATACTGATAGTGACCACCAACCAGGTTTGCCACCAATTTCAAATAGAACCCAGGTGTTATAAATTGGAACGAACGCCGCCCATGCTGGTTTGCCGGCCTTTACAAATACGCGTGACAATATAAAACAGAAAACCAGATATAAAATTATTGCGAATACAAAGTAGGCCATCATAAATGCGCCTATCGCAGCACCTGCGGCTGCATCACTAGTTGATGTTGTGTATGAATAGTCATAGTCCTGCATTGTCTTATTCCTCCTTGACGAGTAAACTTATGCTTTTATTAATCTATCACGATTATATCACCTAAATAATTATTTCCAGTATAATCGAGTCCAGGATGAAATATTTAAATGGAAGTGAACTGGCAGAGTATGTCAAAGAACGTCAGATCAAACAGGTTAGGGCGCTGCGTCAATCACAAAAAATTTACCCAAGGCTTGCTATCGTTATTACCAATAACGACCCCGTATCTGGTAAATATATTGAACTAAAAAAGCAGTACGGAAATGACATTTTGGTGGATGTGGAAGTTTGTCAGATCGATCAACTACAATTAACTGAAAAAATTGCAGAGCTAAATGGTAGAAATGATATTCATGGCATAATAGTTCAATTACCACTGTCAGATCCATCGCAAACTGATTCAATTGTAAACCTAATATCGGCTGGCAAAGATGTTGACGGTTTGGGTCAAGACGCAATATTCGATCCGGCGACACCAACTGCGATTAACTGGCTATTGGTTGGCTATAACAAAGATCTAAAGAACAAAAAAATAGTTATTGTCGGACACGGCAGGCTAGTAGGCGAGCCATTGTATAAAATGTGGTCCAAGGCGGATTACGATGTTACTGTCATTAATCAGGGCGACGATTTAGCTACAGGTCTAAAAAATGCAGACATCATAGTTACTGCAACTGGACAACCCAGTTTAATAAATAGCGAGATGATACCAATCGACAGTATCGTAGTGGATGCTGGGGTAGCTTCTGAATCCGGGGAAACCCTAGGTGATCTAGACGAGACAGTTTACAACAGAGATGATCTGACCATCACCCCAAAAATTGGCGGCGTTGGGCCATTAACTGTTGCAGCTCTGTTTGATAATGTCATTCGTGCAGCTAGTAAGAACTAAGCTCGACGGTGACGCTGTTTCATCTTGTATTTACGTATTTTTTTCACAGGTTTTCGGTATTTAAAGATTAGAACAAGCATAACTATATAGAAGCTGATCCAAACAATATTAATAACTATATACGCCTGAGCTTGTATCTGAATAGAATAAGCCAGAGCTACTAATTGATAACCGAGCCAGCCGACCCAAGACGTGATACTGAATTCATCACTGCACCTAGTTTGCATCAGACGAACTACAGAAGGTATTGATACCAAAAGTGCAAAAAAGCCTGCCCCGTAATACAGGGTTTCAATTAACATCACTAATTGCCCAGTGCTTCCTTGACTCGAGCGACAACCTGCCTAGGCGTAAAGTCGGCTTTGACAATGTATCCATTAATGCCCAGAGATCGTAGGTGTTTTGGTGATTCTTCTTCGCCTAGATTAGTCAGAACAATTACTGGTATTTCTTTACCCCATGGTTCGTGCCGTATTTTTGCCAGAGCTGCAACTCCGTCCATTTCAGGCATGTGCATATCCAGTAAAATAATATCTGGTTTCATATGATGGACCAATGCTACGCCATCTTTGCCGTTTTCAGCCGTTTCAACTTCAAAGCCTTCACCTTCGAATTTCATGCGGTACATTTGGCGTATAACACCGTCATCTTCAATAATTGCAATTTTTGTACTGCTCATAGACATTAGCATTATATAGGATTTTCAAAATTTGTGCTGACTATCAAAACAAGCTAGTCGTACCTGGTCCACAGCTGCTATACTGCTTGTGTTATGATCTCTTATTTTTACAAAGATATTCGCTCTAGCGATTTACAAACTCTAGAAAAACACCGAGCAGGTGCCTGGGTTTGTGTCGAGCACCCTAGTTCCGAAGAGCTTGATTTTTTGGTAGATAAATTCAATCTAGATGCCGGACATTTGAGTGATGCACTGGATAAAGAAGAGATGCCTCGTATTGAACGTGAAGGTGAAACTCTGTATGTATTTCTGCGCTATGCCTATGCTGAAGACGACCTAGAACTTTCTACTTCGCCGCTGCTGATAATCCTCAGTCCAAAGGCGATCATCACTGTTTCAATGCATTCCACTCCACGTTTGCAACAATTTACTGGTGGCAAGATAAACTTTTCTACGACTCAGAAAAACAAATTGTTTTTGCTGCTGCTAGGCCAAATTGTCGATCAGTACGATGTCTATATCAACAACATCAGCAAACGAATCAAAGGCATACGAACAAGACTGCGTACCCACGACGTAGTCAACCAAGATTTTATTGACTTTGTCACGATCGAGGATGAGCTAAATGACTTTTTATCTGGTTTGCAACCTATGTCTGCAATGCTGCACAGACTATTAGTCGGCAAACATATTGCACTATATGAACAAGACGAAGACATAGTCGAAGACTTAACCTTAGCAACAGAACAGTCTATCGAAGCTTGTCGTAGTTATATAAAATCGATAGGTAGTATACGTGATTCACACGCAACAATAGCTAGCAACAACCTGAACCGATCGATGAAGATTTTGACTGCTGCCACAGTTCTGATAACCTTGCCAAACGTACTGTATGGCATGTATGGCATGAATATTCCATTGCCGTTTCAACAAGAGCCATGGGCATACGGGGCTATATTCACCTTTACTATTATACTGTCATTAACGGTATTTTTACTGGGGCGAAAGAGCCGAATCTTCTAAAACTGCAAAAATAGATTTGACTCGCGCTTCAAATTTGTGTTAGTCTTAAATCTGCGTTTCGCGCCAAACTTACATAAGACCCAGGTGCAACTAGGTCGAATATGGCGGAAACGGGTCCATAATACAAGGAGCTTTACCCTGATGGCTATTGACATCAATAAAGTACCGAGTCGCGCAAAGAAGATCCAAGTGGTCGTCGAGCCGGCAAAGTGGCAAATGTATATTGCACACTAAAGAATAAACCCACCTTGACTAACGACAGGTGGGTTTTTTGATTCTACGAATTGACTAGGGTAGTTCTTGACCGCTAGCTTTTATTGCATCTTGTATGATTTTTTCTAGTTTTTCTGGTGTTTCCCATTCAGATTGAGGTAAAATTTTTCCGTTCAGGACTAGGGTAGGTGTAGAAGTTGCACCCACTTTTTTACCTAATGCTTGGTCCCTAGCAATCTTTTGTGCAACCTGGTCATTCTCTAGGTCTTTTTTGAACTTTGTTATATCCAAATCTAGATCCCTTGCATAACCAACGAAAATATTAGTTCGTTCGTCACTACTCGATTCCGACCATGCGTCTTGGTTTTCAAATAATTTGTCATGGTACTCCCACCATTTACCTTGCAAGCCCGCAGCTTCGGCAGCTGTTGATGCAGCTAGTGCATTTGGGTGGATGGTTGTCAGCGGAAAGTTTCTAAATATAAAGGTTAGCTGGTCTTTATATTTTTCTTTGATTGAGCTTAGGCTAGGGTACAAGCTACCACAACCTGGACACTGAAAGTCTCCATATTCTATCAATACGACTTTTTGTGAATCAGTTCCATATATGTGATCAGGAATTTCTTTATTCGCTTTATTTGTAGTTACGGCTTTTGAGGCATTGATATCATCTACTTTCACATCATCACTCTTTTTGTTTAACACTAAAACACCCAACACTACGGCACATATAACAGCAAATATAATCCAACGAGTCCTATCCATAATCCTCCTTTTTGTCTGATACCATAATACCACTAAAATGAGCTATAATATATTCAATGAATACAGAGTTGTCG
>CAYGDZ010000050.1:0-4678 GCA_964348805.1 uncultured Candidatus Saccharibacteria bacterium
TTCTCGCTTTCTAGGTTCGAATCTTTACAAAAGTAAGACTATAGGTATATATTAGCATATTTTTATATAAAAAGCAATACTGTACACTGTTATATATGAAGTTAATCGTCGGTCTAGGCAATCCAGAAAATAAGTATGATGGCACTCGTCACAATACGGGCTTTGCTGTAATTGACCGAGTTGCAGGCGAGTGGCAGGACAAGCCAAAATTCCACGGCAAGGTATCAGAGAAGGATATTGATGGCGAAAAAGTGATCTATTACAAACCATCAACTTACTACAACGACAGCGGTATCGGCGCTCGTTCAATCCGGGATTTTTACAAACTAGATAACAGTGATGTATTGGTTATCCATGATGAGTTAAAGCTACCCTTTGGCAAAGTCCGCACCAGACCAAAAACAGAGGACCCAGCTGGCAATAACGGTATCAAAAGCCTCAACGAACACCTGGGTAACGACTACGCACGACTCAAGGTCGGCATTGACCACGAAGACCGCCGTGAAGGTGATATTAGCTTTGTACTGGGATCTTTTAACAAGGAAGAGTCTGAAAAACTACCAGAGATATTCGCGATCACAGATAAAGTAATCAGTGATTTCATACACAACCAATTCGAACCAACTAGTTACACTATTTAAAGACAACTAAAAAGCGTCAGGCAAGGGTGGGCATCGCCTGACGCTATTTAGCCCTTCAACGCACCGCTAGGCTCCCGCGAGGGACGCGTGACCCACCTCACAATTGTAGGGGTCCGCTGGTTAAAGGGATTAGTGTGCTCGCGAGTGCTATATGCTGATAAAGTGGAGGGTAGTTACTTGTCTCAACACACTCACGGACACTCTAACTTTGTCATAAGTTTACTGATAGCAAACTTATGGTTAGAATAGGGGGTATAAGGTGCGTCTAGCTATCCCAAAGGACAGCTGAACTATGCCATATTAGCATTTATTTGACTTTGTGTCAACACTTTAAACACTTATTTTATGAAAATCAATAGAATACCAACAGATAAAGCAGAATATCTACAGGGGTCATCAGACCTTGATGATTTTCCTAAAAAATTATATATTCTAGGTAAATTACCAGAAAAAAAGATACCTACAATAGCAATTGTCGGTTCACGCAAGCCTAGCCAATATGGCAGGGAAGTTACCGAGAAGCTAGCGGGTGAGCTCGCCCGAGCTGGCGTAGTAGTTGTCAGTGGACTGGCGCTGGGTATAGACAGCATCGCACACCGAGCCGCGCTGGAGGCGAAGTGTACAACCATAGCAGTCATGGCCCATGGCCTGGACACTGTATACCCCAGCAGCCACAAAACACTAGCCAAACAAATAACAGATAGCGGTGGAGCACTGATTAGCGAATATGACCCTGGTATATCGCCAATGGCCTATAGGTTCCTAGAAAGAAACCGTATCATCAGCGGCATCGCCGACGGAGTATTAATAGTAGAGGCAGCCACCAGGTCCGGCTCGTTATCGACAGCGACCCACGCACTGAACCAAAACAAGGAAGTCTTTGCAGTACCTGGTAATATCACAAATCCGCTGAGCGCAGGCTGCAATGCATTAATCCGCCAGGGTGCTATAACGGTGACAAAAGTAGAAGATATATTAGATATCATCGCCCCGACGATAAAAGCCGAGCAAACTCGATTCATCTTGGGCGATACCCCAGAGGAAGTATCTATATTGCAGCTGCTACAGACAGGTCTGCGTGACGGCGATGAGCTGGTAGAGCAATCAGAGCTAGACCCAGTAATATTTAGCCAAACTCTAACAATGCTAGAAATAAAGGGAATCATCAAATCCCTTGGCGGCAACCAGTGGACCCTCCGTTAGCTTGCTTTCGCGAGTTGAAAAATATACAATATAAGCGTTTCGTTTATCGAGAGAAAGTGTGTGGTTATGAACCGCAAGCGCTGGCTCATCATTCTTGGCGCAGCAACGGCTTACATGGCCATTGCAGGGATCATTGCAAACGCCATGGATGAAGAGTTCATCCACTAGATCAGATGGAAGTACGAACCCCACGAAGGCGTCGAGTCCAGCTCCGTCTTCGTGGGCCGAGAGCACCACATGGTGCTTTTTAATTTGCATTAATATTACCAACTGTGTTTATATCAAACGTGACCCAAAGGGCAGAACAATGAAAAATTTAGTAATAGTAGAGTCACCAGCAAAAGCCAAAACTATCGAAAAATACCTCGGTAGTGATTTTGTTGTAAAGAGTTCTATCGGTCATATTCGTGGTTTGCCCAGCAAAAACGGCAGTATCGACGTTGAGAATAATTTTGAACCAAAGTTTGAAGTCAGCGCCGACAAGAAAAAGGTTGTTGCCGAGCTACGAAAAGACGTCAAATCTGCCGATACTGTCTGGCTAGCATCTGATGAAGACCGTGAAGGGGAGGCGATTGCCTGGCACCTAGCTGAAACCCTGAAACTCGACCCTAAAAATACTAAACGTATAGTATTTAATGAAATTACCAAAAAAGCCCTAGACAAGGCCGTAGCCAACCCTGGCAATATCAACCAGGAATTAGTCGAAGCTCAACAAGCTCGCCAAGCATTAGATTATTTGGTAGGATTCGAGCTTTCACCTGTGTTATGGCGCAAAGTCGGACCAAAACTGAGCGCTGGCCGTGTGCAAAGTGTCGCTGTGCGTTTAATAGTAGAACGAGAACGCGAACTAGAGAACTTCGAGGCGGAATCTACATTCAAACTAGAGGCTATATTCACACTAAAAGACGGTAGTGAACTAGTCAGTGAAGCGCCCGTGAAGTTCAAATCTGCAACAGAGGCCGAAAAAGTACTGCAAGATTACGCCAAGAGCGAATTTGCAGTAGCAGATATCACCAAAAAACCAGGTACCCGCAACCCTAGCGCGCCATTTACGACCAGTACTCTGCAGCAAGAAGCCAGCAGCAAGCTTGGTTTTAGCCCCCGCAGCACCATGAGTTTAGCCCAACGCCTGTACGAGGCTGGACACATTACATATATGCGTACCGACAGCCTGAATATCAGCGGCGACGCACTGAGCGCCATGACTACATATATAAAGAGTGAGTATGGTGAGCAGTATCACCAAGTGCGTACTTTTAAGACAAAATCGTCCGGCGCACAGGAAGCTCACGAAGCAATCCGCCCTACAAATGTAACCAAATCTGTGGCAGGGGCTGATGAACAGCAAAAGAAACTATATAACTTGATTTGGCGACGAGCTCTAGCTTCCCAGATGGCTCCAGCTCAACTCGAGAAGACGACTATGACGATTAATGCTAGTCAGTCAGAGCAAAAACTAGAGGCAAAAGGCGAAATCGTAGTATTCGACGGCTTTTTGAAAGTTTACGGTCGTTCTGGTGAGGATAAGCTGCTACCAGACATTAACACCGGTGACAACTTGGAATTATTATCCGCAACTGCAACCGAAAATCTATCGCGCGGACCAGCTCGTTACACCGAAGCATCTCTGGTTAAAAAACTAGAAGAAATGGGCATCGGCCGACCGAGTACTTATGCATCGACGATCGCGACTATCCAGAGTCGTAGCTATGTAGAGCGTGGTGATGTCGAAGGTGAAGAGCGAAAAATTACAGTCATGAAATTACAGAGTAAGCAATCGATTGCAGCCGAAGAGGGTAAAAGCGGAGTGCAGCCCGAGGAGCCTGCTCCACGGCGTGAAACGCCCTCTGAAGTGCAAACGATTGGTTCTCTGACCTACGCTAAATACTCGGCGACTGTTCAGTATGGCAAGGACAGCAACAAACTAGTACCAACAGATACCGGAAACGTTGTTACGGACTTTTTGGTCAAACATTTTAGCGAGGTTATGGAATATGATTTCACCAAAGATGTCGAGGACCAACTGGACGAAATAGCCGACGGCAACAAAAAACGCGTCGAAGTACTGCGGAACTTTTATGGACCATTTCATAAACTAGTCGAGAGTAGTGCTGATATATCTCGTGCCGACGCATCACAGAGTCGTAGCCTAGGTAACGATCCGAAATCTGGCAAGCCAATCATCGCCCGTTATGGCCGATATGGAGCCATGCTGCAGCGCGGCGAGGCAGGGGATGATGACAACAAACCAGACTTTGCACCTATGCCTAGCGGGGCAAAAATCGACAATGTCACACTAGAACAAGCCCTAGAAGCCTTCCAGCTGCCACGAGTTGTAGGTGAAACCGAGGATGGCAAAGAGATCAAAGCTAACATCGGTCGTTTCGGACCATATATAGTAGTCGACAAACTATTCGTATCGATCAAACCACTAGATCCACATACGATCACCCTAGAGGAATCACGCAAATATTACGCCGAGAAACTAAAGGCCGAAGCTGAGAAAAACATCGCCGACTTTGGCGACGGTATCAAGGTGCTAAAAGGCCGCTTCGGACCATATATTACAGACGGGACAAAGAACGCCAAGATACCAAAAAGCACAGAGCCAAAATCTATTACCCATGACCAGGCTAAGGAGTTACTGGCCAAAGCCCCAGTCAAAAAAGGTGGCCGTCGGCGAATCATCAAAAAGAAGTCATAGCCTTCTCAGGACAGAAAAAACTACAGTCGTAAATTGCCACAAAACCTTTGGCCTCATAGTCTAATTTGTGCTATAATTTATTTAACACAGGGGTGAGGTGTGTCGATGTAGGGTAGTTAAATAACAAGAT
>CAYGDZ010000051.1:0-4582 GCA_964348805.1 uncultured Candidatus Saccharibacteria bacterium
TCTCGCTCAGTTTGAATTTCTTCATCAAGCTTTCACGGGCTTCTTCGGTAGATTTGCTGGCGCGGATAACCTTGATAACCTCATCGATGTGATCAAGGGCGATTTTTAGACCTTCTAATATATGTGCGCGGTCTTTTGCCTTGCCTAGCTCGAACTCTGTCCGACGTCGTACAACAACTTGACGGTGTTTGATGTATTCGCTCAGAATATCTTGCAAACCAAGTACACGAGGTTGGATACCATCGATCAATGCCAACATATTATAGTGATAGTTTGTCTGTAGAGACGTCAGTTTATATAGTTGGTTCAACACTTTCTTTGGATAAGCGTCTTTTTTGAGCTCGATAACCAAACGAACAGAACCACGAGCACTCTCATCACGAATGTCACTGATAGTTGTCAGTTTCTTTTCCTTTACCAGGTCAGCCATTCGCTCGATCAAAGTTGCTTTGTTCACTGCGTATGGCATTTCAGTCACAATGATCTGGTGGCGACCCTTTTTAGTCTCTTCGATCTCGGCAACTGCACGAATGGTTATACCGCCACGACCAGATATATATGCTTGTTTCAGCGGTGCGCCACCATAAACGATACCTCCGGTTGGAAAGTCCGGACCTTTGACGTATTTTAATAGGTCATCAATAGTCGTGTCGTCAGGATGATCAATCATGTGTGTGATAGCATCTATCAATTCACCTAGGTTATGTGGCGGAATATTTGTCGCCATACCAACAGCAATACCAATCTGGCCATTTAGTAGCAAGTTTGGTAGTTTTGCAGGCAAAACAGATGGCTCTTGCCTAGTTCCGTCATAGTTATCACGAAAATCGACAGTATTTTTGTCTATATCTGCCAGTAATGCTTCGGCATGCTTGTCCATTTTTGCTTCGGTATAACGATAGGCAGCGGCTGGGTCGCCATCCATTGAACCAAAGTTACCCTGACCGTGGACCAGCATATAACGCATAGACCAGTCCTGGGCCATACGAACCATAGATTCGTAGATTGCACTGTCGCCATGTGGGTGGTATTTACCCATAACTTCACCAACAATTTGGGCACTTTTGACAGTTTTGCTGGTTGGGCGAATGCCCATTTTGTCCATTACATACAAAATACGGCGATGAACTGGCTTTAGGCCATCACGCACATCCGGCAAGGCACGTTCGACGATAACACTCATTGAATAGCGCAGGAAACTGTCTTCCATAATGTCTTCGACAGTACGTCGCTCCATTACCTTTGAATGAGTTTGCGGCGTCAATTCTTGATTTACAACTTCGCCTTCGATTGGGGGTTTTTGTTCGTCATCCATATCTATATATCCAGATCCTCTAATTTAACAAATTTAGCCTTTGACTGTATGAAATTCTTTCGCAGCTCTACCTCTTCACCCATCAATTTAGTAAAGATGGCGTCAGCTTTCTCGGCATCTTCAACATTTACCTGTACTAATACACGGTTTTCAGGATTCATAGTTGTTGCCCATAACTGTTCGGCATCCATTTCACCCAGACCCTTGTAGCGTTTTTGCTCGGTAAAGCCGGCTTGCTTGACGCGGTCGTCGTCTTTATCAACTTTTAGACCTTCTTTTTTACGAGCCTCGATAGTTTCGGTCAAGATATTGTCTAGCTCTTCTTCGTTATAAACAAACACGTTGTCTTGTTTGCCAGATTTAACCAGTTCAAACAGAGGTGGTTTCGCCAGGTAAATGTAACCACCATCGACAACTTCGCGCATATAGCGGAAAAAGAAAGTCATTAGCAGTGTGGCAATGTGACTACCGTCAACATCGGCGTCAGTCATGATAATAATACGGTGGTAGCGCAGGCCGTCGATCGAGAACTGGTCACTAATACCAACGCCCATGGCTTTGATCAGACTGACAATTTCATTGTTGTTGAGCATTCGATCCAACCTAGCACGTTCAACATTCAAGACCTTACCACGCAGTGGCAAAATAGCTTGGGTTTTGCTGTCTCGTCCTACTTTGGCTGAACCACCCGCTGAATCTCCCTCTACTATATATAGTTCTGAATTGGCAGGGTCTTTGCTGGAACAATCAGACAGTTTACCCGGTAGGCTTAGACCATCTAGTGCACCCTTTCGAATAACGTTATCGCGAGCAGCACGAGCAGCTTTACGGGCACGAGCGGCTAGCAGAGCTTTTCCGACGATTTTCTTTGCAACCGCAGGATTTTCCTCGAGGTAATAGCTGAAATATTCATTCATTACTTGTTCAACATAGCGTCGAACTTCTGGGTTACCCAGTTTGTTTTTTGTCTGACCTTCGAATTGAGGGTCAGGTAGTTTGACTAATATAATAGCGGTCAAACCTTCACGGATATCGTCACCCGTTAGGTTCTCTTCTTTTTCCTTTAGAATACCGCTTTTACGAGCATAGTCATTGATCACACGAGTTAGAGCTGAACGAAAACCGATCAGGTGTGTTCCGCCATCTGGAGTCAGCACGTTGTTAGCAAATGGCTTCACAATCTCGGCAAAAGTCTCGTTATACTGGATTGCAACTTCGATCATCGAGTCTTCGACTTTGCGCTCTACGTAAAATGCCGTGTCGGCAACAACGTCTTTACCAATATTGAGGTGTTTTACATAGCTCTGAATACCACCTTCGAAATAAAATGATTGCTCTTCACTGGTACGATCATCTTTTACAGTTACGAAAATACCCTTTGTCAGATATGCCTGGTGTCGCAAATAATCAACTACCCATTTGTAGTCAAACTCGATTGTTTCTTTGAAAATGGTAGGATCAGGGTAAAAAGTAATCTTTGTACCAGTTTGTGTAGAAGTACCGACTTCTTTGATCGGACTCTTTGGGTTACCTTGTTCGTATTCTTGGCGATATAGTTTGCCATTACGACGGACTTCGGCGATCAATGTAGTAGACAGCGCGTTAACCACGCTGGAGCCAACACCGTGCAGACCAGATGATACTTTATAGCCACCGTCACCAAACTTACCACCGGCATGTAGTACCGTCAGAACTGTTTCTAGTGTGCTCTTGCCTGTCTTGGCATGTTTATCGACTGGAATACCACGTCCATCATCAGCAACGCTAAGGCCGCCGTCTGCGAGCAATGTAACTGTAATCTTGGTCGCATGACCAGCAATCGCTTCGTCAATAGAGTTATCAGCGATTTCTTTTATCAGGTGATGCACCCCATCGTAGCCTGTGCTACCGATATACATTCCTGGGCGTTTACGAACTGGTTCTAGACCTTCAAGTACTTGGATTTGTGCTGCATCATAAGCAGCAGCTGGTTTTTGTTTAGCCATTATGTAGATTTTTCTCCCTCGGTTCTGTTTCCAACTAACAACATTATACCACAAAAAGTCCTACCTATGCTAGGGCTTGAATCAAAAAATATGCTACTATTAACAGTGTAAAAAGGTGGAAACTAATAAAAATGTCAGAGAAAATTGTTGTTGATGCATTGCATAGCCCTAGTTTAGTTGGTGAGCTAAAGGACTATCACAAAGATTTGGTAGGTCAAATCGCAAAACGCGGTGTATTAGTTTTGCTGTCTGGAATCTTTTTACTGATACAATATGCCGGATTTATCTTTCCTATCAATAGTAATAATAGTGCGTCGCTAGAATCTGATGCGATATATGGTGGGTTTAATTCAAAGCAAGATGCAGTTGTTGAATACGATAGGACAAGTTCTATATTCAACCAAAAATTAAGTACACTGTCCATTAACAGGGAGGATCTACAAAAGTCTACCGAGATATCTCTAGATAATTGGCTGTCGTCACAATCGTCATCGATTATTGCCTGGAGCAAATCACCAGTATATCGCCTGGGCTACGAGAACAATGGCCCAAATCCAACAAGCTCAACATTTTTTACTGCTAACAATAATGCAAAATTCTATGGTCACGCGCTCGATAATCAAAAATTAGGACCTTACAAAGACTCGGTCTTGCATGGTAACTCTGCTGTTTCTGGCAATTTCGCAATATTGCTCAATAGTGGAAACGTCTTAACAACCAGCTCTACCGCGGACATATGTTACGAAAAACCAGATGAATCGCTGTCATATGTTCATTGCAGTAGCAGTAATACATTCAAGAGCGAGATAGCTGTTACAAATCTAAGTTATAAAAATGATGCTCGCTACATAAAAAATCGTGCGGGCGATAGATTACAGTACGAAATTAAACTAACAAATCAAAGCCCGAAAGTTATAGAACTAAAGCCAGAGCTATATATTGGTGATGTGTTGGAATATTCTGAAATGACATATGTTGATAATGCTAGATTTGATAAAACAACAAACACACTGCAGTGGCCACAGACTGTACTGCAACCAAACGAACAAAAAACTCTAGGCTTTAATGTACAGATATTGAATCCCGTACCGATCAACCCTAGGGGTGCAACCAACGCATCATCCTATGACTGTTATATGACGAGCTTTTTCGGTTCTGTTTCAAATGTAAAAGTCTCGTGCCCTACCTCAAAGATCCTGGAAAAAATGCTAGCAAATCCGCCTTCTAGCTCACTGTTGGTAATTGCTTGGCTGATATTTATTATTAATACGCTGTTATATAT
>CAYGDZ010000052.1:0-4563 GCA_964348805.1 uncultured Candidatus Saccharibacteria bacterium
GTTCGCCTTTTTTGTTGACTGCTACGACAGATGGCGTAGTTCGGTTACCTTCAGCATTTGCAATAACCTCTGGCTTGCCCGCAACCATATATGCGACAGCGCTGTTAGTTGTACCGAGGTCGATTCCGATTATTTTACCCATTTTTTAGATTTCCTCCTATTTTATTATTCTTTTTCAAGTTCTATTGCTGTCGACGCTGTTTCTGCAATGTCTATTGCTAACTGCGGCCTGATGTCAGTATTGATATCCGGTAGCAAATCAACATCTGCTGTACGTGTCTCTGAGATATCTTGTTCTAGTTGTAATCTCATATAGATTCTCCTTTTATAACAATTTTAGCAGTCTATCGACTATACTGCCAGTATATATAGCTGGCACTCGTGTGTCAAGAGTGCCAATTAAGGAGTTAATTAAAAATTATCGTGTTTCGATTGTGCTCGAAGCTCCGAGCATTTCAACAACTGCATCATCTATTTCAGCGTGCAACTTGTACATATCAGGATCAACTTCTTCACTATCTAACCATTCAACTATTTCGATCCTGTCGTCTTGGCTAATCGGTTCGTCATTCTGCATGGCTTTTACGGTTTCCGATGAAAGGCCAATTGCTTCTATAGCATCTTTTAAGCAAATACCTCTTAAGTTCGCATTGCAGTCAATTTCAACAAATAGTTCTCTGGTGCTTTCTCTGAATATTTCGCTGTTCTGTTGAGCCTCTGAAGCCATTATTACCTCGCAGTTAATAAGATCTATTATACACAGTTGCCCCAACAGATAAAAACTGTCATACTTTAAAGCACAAGAACTTAGGGAACTGAAAACATACATGCATGGTCTAGATATATTTGCACAACTGAGCCTCATCATCGTCTTTGTCACAGTTGTGTCAATGATTGTTCGCTTGCTCAAGCAACCGTTAATACTTGGTTACATACTGACTGGTATTCTGATCGGCCCGTCAGCTTTTAACCTGATTTCAAAAGGCAACGAAAGCTTCGAGGTATTCTCGAGCATCGGTATTACTCTGCTGCTATTTATTATTGGTCTAGGTTTGAACGCCGGAGTTTTCAAAAAACTCGGTAAGGTCGTCGTACTGGTTGCTTTGTCCGAGCTAGTTACTGTCGGTGCAGTCGGATTCTTTATCACGCAATCATTTGGCTTTAACTTTACCGAGGCCCTGCTGATCGGGTTGGCGTTGTTCTTTAGCTCGACAATTATCATTGTAAAAGTCCTATCCGATAAAAAGGAGCAAACGCGCCTGCATGGTCAGATCGCGATCGGTGTGATCTTGCTAGACGACATTATAGCTACTGTAGCACTGTTATTTGTGGCTGCTGGCAAAAATGGATTTGCACCAGTCGAGCTAGGGTTGTTGTTTGTAAAAGGCATCATACTGGCGGGCATATTGTTCCTGGTCGCTACAAAAGTCCTGCCGAAACTATCAAAAATGTTTGCCAGTAGCCAAGAGCTGTTGTTTCTCTTCACGATCGCCTGGGGATTTGGTGTTGCCACGATATTCGAACTAGCAGGTTTTTCGATCGAAGTCGGTGCGTTGTTCGCAGGTGTCAGCTTAGCAGGATTGCCATACAGCCAGGAAATGGCATCACGCCTGAAGCCTCTGCGTGATTTCTTCATCGTACTATTCTTTATAACACTGGGCGAGAGTCTGAACCTAGGCAATCTAGCAGCTGGTATATTACCTGCCATTGTTTTGTCAGCAGTTGTAATCATACTGAAACCACTATCTGTCATGGTTGGTCTGGGTATGTTCGGCTACACCAAACGCACCAGTTTCAAAGCCGGTATCAACCTGTCACAAATTAGCGAATTTTCAATCATACTGATCGTTCTAGCCGCCAGTACAGGTATGATCGGTGCCGACCTGGCAGCAATCGTCACGTTGGTCGCAGTTATAACTATCGCCACCTCGACCTACCTGATGCAGTACGACAACCAGATATTACAAATGCTAGAAAAGCGTTTCGAGTTTTTCAAAGAGCGCATAACGCGCGAAGAAGATGTCACCCAAACTTCGAACCATTCATTGATTTTGTTTGGCTACAAAAAGGGCGGCCACGAATTTGTAAAAACCTTCAAACAAATGCACAAAAAATACGTCGTCATCGATTACAACCCCGAAGTTATCGAATCGCTAGAACGACAGCGTGTACCATTCATATATGGTGATGCAACTGACATAGAACTACTACGCGAGATCGGTATTCGAAATGCACACCTAATTGTCAGCACCATGACAAACTTTGACTCTAATGAACAGTTGGTTAAATACACACACAGGGTGAATCCGAAAACTATTATTGTGTGTCATGCTGATAATTACGAAGAAGCCGTTGCCCTGTACCGTCACGGCGCAACCTACGTCATGTTGCCGCACTATATTGGTAGCGAACGTATCAGCGCATTTATCAAAAAACACGGCACCAATCACAAAGCGTTTAATCAATACAGGCAAAAGCACTTGCTAAACCTCGGCAGCGCAGCTTTGAAATAAATCTATGGAAGTCGACTTCCATAGACAATGTATCAATTTATAGTTACCCTATAGATATGTCACACGAGGCGAATGTTGACCAAACTCAAACCCATATTTTACGAGAGTTGTTATTTGTTCCGCATGCCAGTTTTTCAGATTTGCAAAAGCCGACAGGACTAGATGGTGACCATTTCAAGTTTCACTTGCAACGCTTGGTAGATATCGGCTACGTCGAAAAGATCGACCGTGGCCAATACAAACTAACAACTAGCGGCAAAGAATACGCCAACAAACTAGATACTGACCAGAACACAATCGAACGCCAGCCAAAATCTGCGGTGATCTTAGTTATCGAAAAAACAATTGATGGTGAACAGAAATTATTGGTGCAAGAGCGACTGAAACATCCCTACTATGGTTTTTACGGATTCCCCACAGGCAAAATTCGCTGGGGCGAAACTATAGTACAGGCGGGCAAACGAGAGTTAATGGAAGAAACTAATCTGCAGGCAGACTTAGTGTATCGTGGTGTCTACCATGAACATGTGGAATCGAAAGAATCGGGTGAAATCATCGAGGACAAAATATTTCATGTTCTGCACGCCAGCGAACCAACTGGCGAAATGTCGGACGAGTTCGAAGGCGGCCGCAATGAATGGTTAACGCAGGAGCAGATAGACAAACTAGATAAAAAATACGATAGCTTCGAAATGGAGCGACAGGTGGGACTGGGCGAACATAGTTTTGTCGAGCAAACCCAATATTATTCTAAAAATCAGTTCTAACTATGGTGATGCGATGCGTGTTGTCTGGTTCGTATCACCGCGACTTTGAAACATTGCAACGCCTGTACCGCGAATTAGCGACAAACGGCGTACAGATACTTTCGCCTCATCGTCTAGATCTGATCGATAATCAAACAGAATTTGTCCGCGACATCGCCGAGAAAAATCTGTCTGTGATGGAGATCGAAAAGCATCATCTAACCGCGCTATATCAGTCCGATTTCATGTGGCTCCACTGCCCCAACGGCTACATCGGCACCAGCGCAGCATTTGAAATAGGTGTAGCGTTTAGCCGCAACATACCAATCTATAGCAACGAAAAACCAGCTGACAATATGCTAGCTGGTTTCGTTCATGTCGTGCCGAGTGTGTTTATGGCGATGGAAACTACTTATAAATAAAAGGCACCAAAATTGTTAGTGAACAAAATCGGTGCCTTTCTATACTATGCTAAATTAGCACATTCTCTACAAAGTGGTTTTCCACCCGTACCTACTCGTAAGTTCTCACTTTCAATATTATTCCCGGTGTTGCACAAGGAATTATTGTGATAAACAAACTGTTTAATCGAATGCCAAGCTGGTTTGATTGCCATCTTATTATCCTCCAATATTAACCAAAGTGTTCGACCTTATACACTTTGAAGAAGCACTACTATTTAGCTTCTGGTAGGCAGGGTGGGATTTGAACCCACAAGACCTTACGGTCACAACTTTTCAAGAGTTACGTGTTTACCAAATTTCACCACCTGCCCATAATGAGCCTTTTTACATACAAAAAGGCCATAGGCGCTTATCAAGGAATGGCAGTCGTATTGACTTTCACCCCTGTTTTACCAAGGGCCTTGGCTTTTACCATCGCCCTTGATAAGCATCTATGACCTTAAAATTGCAATACGACAACGCCAAGTTGAATGCAAAATACTAAAATAGCTTACTATTTTCAGAACTATTTTAATTTTTTTATGAATTAATGTCAACTATTAAAACACAAAAGGACTCTTGCGAGTCCTTTTGTGCCTTGAAAAGTTGTCGAACTTACGTTCGTATTTCTAGCCGTTAGAACGGCTATTAATACACCCAACCTGTATTAGGTGCAATAATAGCAGTTCCTTTACGGAATGTCAATATTCTTATAAAGTGCTTGTGTTTGTATTTCTGCTGTTTTCATTTTTTTGATTTTGTAAGTACTATTCTTCCATTGTATAGAAACGGAAGACTTATGATTGCGTAGTGCTGCTACCGTCGCTACCCTACATATGCGGCTCATGTTTTTATTATACA
>CAYGDZ010000053.1:0-4426 GCA_964348805.1 uncultured Candidatus Saccharibacteria bacterium
GGAGTTAGTAAAATCTGCGGGCAAACGCACATCGCTAGTTAGCGAAATACTATATATTGCCTTTAACCTAGGGCTAGCATTGGGCGTGTTTTTGTTGGTTATATTTGGCCTGCCTAATCTAGCGTATCTACTAGTCGCAATTAGCAAGTGGCGAGTATTTGCCGTACGTCCACGTTTTTGGTGGGCAAATATAAAAGCAAACCTACTGGACTTATTGCTTGGCCTCAGTGTTGTGACAATGATGTGGCAAGCATCAGAGCTACTGTGGGCGCAAGCCATACTAGCTGTTCTATATGGTCTATGGCTATCAATACTAAAGCCACGTAGTGATCGTGTCTCCGTACTGACTCAGGCTGGTATTGCCCAGTTTATGGCGATTACAGCTTTGTTAAGTGTAAGCTTTGACCTAGCGGCCTGGGTAGTTGTTGCTAGTATGTGGGTTATTGGCTACATCAGTGCTCAACATGCGCTCAGTAGCTTTGAGGACGTTGATCAGACATTATTAGCGCTGGTATGGGGTCTTATAGTCGCAGAGCTAGGCTGGTTAGCCTTTAGTTGGACAATTGCATATACACTAACGCCAGCAGGTGTTTTCAAAATTCCGCAGATTGCATTTATTATCACTCTACTTGGGTTTTTTGCTACCAAAGCTTATGCAATTTATGCGGCAAAAGGCAAACTTCGTCTAAACGACTTAACTGCGCCTGCTATATTTTCTGGTGGTATAATTTTAGTAATCTTGATATTTTTTAACGACATTAGCAGAGGGTAAAGCTACGAAAGGGAGGGGTTGTGGCAGAAAAACAATCACTAGGTAGATTTTTAGCAATCATATTCTTTTGCTTTGTAGCCAGTTTTTTCGGTAGCTGGGTATTTTTGAGCACAGGTTTAATTAGTCCTAACAATACGATCACAACACCTACAAAAGTAGTTACGACCGACGAACAGGCAACTAGCAAAGTTGCAAAAGAAGTCTCGCCTAGCGTTGTGTCCGTAACCACTACACTGGTGACTAGTAACGGTTATTATCAGAGCACTGCAAAAGGCGCAGGAACGGGGGTGATAATTAGCAAAGACGGCTATATATTAACAAACAAACATGTGGTTAACGGTGCTACTCAGCTGTCTATCGTAATGAATGATGGGACTGTTAATCGTGATGTAAAACTAGTCGGCGTTGATCCATTAAATGACCTGGCATTTTTGAAAATAACTAATCCACCAAAAGGTTTAGTACCAGCAAAACTAGGTAATTCTAACAGTGCTATTGTTGGTCAGAAGGTGCTGGCGATCGGTAATGCACTAGGCGAGTTCAAAAACAGTGTGACGAGCGGAATAATATCAGGCAAAGGACGACCTATTACGGCGCAGGACGGTACAACTAGCGGTGAATCTCTAGAAAACTTACTGCAGACAGATGCATCAATCAATCCTGGTAATTCTGGTGGTCCGTTAGTCGATCTAAATGGCCAAGTTATAGGTATTAATACTGCGATAGCGGCCGATTCACAGGGAATAGGCTTTGCAATCCCAATCAATGCAGCCAAAGGTATGATTAAAGGGCTGTTAGAAACGGGCAAGGTACAGCGGGCCTACCTAGGGGTTGCATATGTGACACTAACACCAGAAATTGCTGAGCGATTCAATCTACCCGCTACCCAAGGTGCGTATGTCTATGACGCCGACGGCAACTCGATTGTTGCAAATAGCCCAGCTGCAAAGGCAGGTATCGTCAACAAAGATGTTATCCTGAGTGTTAATGGTGTGAAAATCGATCAGAATAACGGATTGTCGCTAATCTTGGCAGGTTACATGCCTGGTGACAAAGTGACCTTGAGCGTTCTGCGTGATGGACAGAAAAAAGATGTAGACGTTACTCTGCAAGCGTATACAGGGCAATAAAGCCATCAATTTTTTCTAGTTTGAAACCATGTTTTTTGGCGTATTTTGTGATTGCTTGGTGTTGGCGAGTGTCGGCCTCTAGTAACAAATTATCATTGGGTCGGAGTTTTTTTGCGGCTTGCAGGATTAGTTTTTTAATCATCTTCAAACCGTCGTCATCAGCGAACAGTGCCATACTGGGCTCAAAAGTCGTCTCGGGAGAAACATTCCATGACTTATCGACATAGGGCAGGTTAGCAACTAGCGCAATGGGTTTGTCTGATTTGATTTTTTTGACACCAGATAACAAATCAGAAATCGCAAATGTAATCTCGGCGTTCAGGCTGCTGGCATTTTGTCTGGCAATTTGCAGGGCGTCTTCGCTGATGTCTGTTGAGATGACTTTGCTATCAGTTATTTCTAGCTTTGCCGAGATTGCCAAACATCCACTGCCGGTGCCAATATCAATGATTGTTTCGGGCTGTAGGCCTTTTAGGATTTCTATAATTGTTTCAGATTCGGGTCGGGGTATTAGTACATTTGGCGACACCATAAAATCTCGCCCATAGAACTCTTTGTGACCCAATATATAGGCAATTGGCTCGCGGTCCAACCGACGCTGTAGCCATTTGTTGACCTGTGTTAATTCGGCATTAGATAGTGTTTGCTCGCTGTGTGCTAATAGGTATTCTCGCGACTTATACAGCGACGCAGCCAGTAATAGCTCTGCGTCTAGCCGAGCGGAGGGTATATCTATCTGTGACAGCTGATGCGAGGCATCATCTAGCCATGTTTTTATAGACAATTTGCAAAATCCTTGTATAAGTTGACATTTTATATATCTTATTATACTATATCGACAGAATCTTCACCAACGTGAATTTGATTTGTAATCCGACAGAGGAGTTGAAATGAAGGGACCAATAGACGAATACATCGTTTTGGCAGTTGTGTTCGTCTGCTTAACAGCTGTTGTCGCTAATCCGACAACTTTCGTTATCTGTGTTTCCGCAGTTGCGATTGGACTGGCTTTCGTTGCTTACATAGCTCTGCAGAAGTTTATGCGGAAGCGCAGCGAATGAAAACGACTTCTGGATGTGGTGGTGTGCTTGGCTGAAAAGTCAGGCGCGCCACCTGTCGGATTTGCTTCCATACATGTGTTTGTATGCTGATGAGCTCTAAAGAGCGAAAAGCAAACGATTAAACTTTTTGAATTAGCTGACGCTCCGCATTGCGTAGTTCATCTATTAAATCTTGAATATCCCCGTTCATTGCAGCGGGGATATTTGATCGTGAATAGCCTATGCGGTGATCGGTGATGCGGTCTTGGGGGAAGTTATAGGTACGGATCTTTTCGCTGCGATCGCCAGATCCGATCAATGAGCGGCGTTCGCTGGCAGTTTTGGCGGCTTCTTCGTCGATTTTTTGTTGCAACAGGCGTGAACGCAGTACGCTCATGGCTTTGGCTTTGTTTTTGATCTGAGATTTTTCGTCCTGGTTTGTGACAACCAATCCTGTAGGCAGGTGAGTAATGCGCACGGCAGAATCAGTTGTATTAACCGACTGGCCACCATGGCCGCCGGCACGGTATACATCAACTTTCAGGTCATTGGGGTTTATTTCTATATCAGACTCGATGGCTTCGGGCAGTACTGCGACAGTCACAGTACTGGTGTGTACTCGGCCTTGGCTCTCGGTTGCGGGTATGCGTTGGACGCGGTGGACGCCACTCTCGAATTTTAGCGAGGCGTATGGGCTATCGCCCTTCACCTCAAAGACGACTTCTTTGTAACCACCAACATCATTGGCATTTTCGCTCATGATTTCAGTCTTGAATCCGTTTGTTTCACAGTAGCGCAGGTATGAACGTAGTAGTTCACTGGCGAACAAGCTAGCTTCGTCGCCACCAGCGCCAGCACGGATTTCGATGATAACGTTTTTGCTGTCATTTGGATCGCTAGGAGTCAGTATCTCGGCTAGCTCAGTTTCCAGCGAATCTAATTTTTCTTTGTTTTCTGCTGTTTCAATTTTTGCCAGCTCGGCGAGTTCATCATCGCCACCAATCAAGCTACCAGCCTCGCTAATTTGCTTTTTCAATCCTTCGATTTGTTCATTCTTTTGTAAAATACCATCAATTTCACTGAGGCGTTTTGATTTGGTAGTATACGAAGGATCCGAAAAAGCCTCAGGATTACTGAGGAATTTTTCAAGTTCAGCCTTTTCACTAGCTAGGGCGGAGACATCGATGTTCATAATGCGGCGCCCTCCCTGTTTAGTTAACTAGCTTTGGTTTCAGCTTCTTCAGCTTTTTTCTCTAGCTTCGCGGTGGCTTTCTTTGCTTTGTTGCCTAATTCAGCTTTACGTTTAGCGGCAGCTTGTGAGCGAGCTTTAAATCGGTCAACACGGCCTTCGGTGTCGATGATCTTTTCTTCACCCGTAAAGAAAGGGTGAGATGCGCTGGAAATGTGCATTTTAACCAATGGGTAAGTATTGCCATCTTCCCACTTGATAGTTTCGTCAGTTTTTGCAGTTGACTGAGTCAGAA
>CAYGDZ010000054.1:0-4354 GCA_964348805.1 uncultured Candidatus Saccharibacteria bacterium
CGCCATCATCTTGCTTGTCTAGATCCATATCAATTTTTGCTAATTCTTCTTCGGCAACAGAACCGACTACATCCTCTTCTTTTTGCTTGACTATAGGTGTACGATTTGCAATTGGGTCAACGGGTAATGCTGGGGTTTCTTGGTCGTCAAAAAAAGCGGAATCAAAACCTGTAGCAATAACAGTGATGATTAGTTCGTCTTCCATCTCTGGCTTTAGGGTTGCACCGAATATGATATTTGCATCAGGGGCTACGGCGCTAGTTATTAGCTCAGCTGCTTCTTGGATTTCGCTCATACTCATATCGTAACCACCAGTTACGTTGAACAGAACACCTCGCGCACCATCAATACTGACCTCGATTAGTGGCGATTCGATAGCCTGTTGAGCAGCCTGAGTTGCTCGGTCGTCACCACTGGCACGTCCAATACCCATCAACGCAGAACCAGCGTTACTGATAATTGCCTTTACGTCAGCAAAATCTAGGTTGATCAAACCATGTTCAGTAATTAGTTCTGAGATACCCTGGACACCTTGGCGAAGCACATCATCAGCAATCTTGAAAGTCTCGAGCAGTGGCGTACGACGATCAATAGTTTGAAGCAATCGATCATTCGGAATAGTGATCATAGTATCAACCTTGCGACCTAGTTGCGCAATTGCCCATTCGGCGTTTTGTGATCGCTTTTGACCCTCGAAACTAAATGGTTTGGTTGCAACACCAACTACCAAGATGTCTTGTTCACGTGCGATTTCGGCAACAATGTGACCAGCACCAGAACCAGTACCGCCACCTGCACCAATAGTTACAAATACCAGGTCAGCACCTTCTAGTGCTTGCTTGATATCTTCGCGTGATTCTTCGGCAGCGGCTTGTCCAGATTTTGGATCAGCACCAGCACCCAGGCCACGAGTTGTATCGCGACCAATATGTAATTTCACGTCAGCTTTCGAGTTGTGCAAAGCTTGTGCATCGGTGTTAATTGCAACAAATTGCACACCATGCAATCCTGCATCTTTCATACGATTAATCGCAGACCCACCTGCTCCACCAACACCAACAACTTTAATGTTAGCAAAAGTTTGGATGTCGCTCGGTTTCACTTCAGGCATAAATAATTTTCCCCGTTCCCTCTAAAATTCTTAATTCGTATCTGTTATATACCCAGTATACACTGCTGCTAGTCTTCTATCAAATGCGTTTTTTATGAACGAAATTTGCCGACCAGGCCTTTGATCGAGGATGTAACCTGACCTATCGAGAAACCACCTCCGCCATCACCCGAATGTGATCCACCGCCTCTGTTTTGGTTATTTAGGTCCATTAACATCAATCCAACACTGGTAGCGTACTGTGGTTTGGTAATATTCTCGGCCACGCCACCAAAGCCTTCGCTAGCACCAATTTTCACTGCCAATTGCAGCGCTTCTTTTGCATAACTTTCAATTCCCTTGATTTGGGCAGTTCCACCTGTCAAAATCGCGCCACCCGGCAAATTTGCCTGGCGATTTATACTCTTTAGTTCGTCATTAACTGACTCAAATATCTCTTCTAGCCTAGCTTCGACAACATCATCAATTGTATCTGTATCGAAATCATATGTTTGTGATAATGTTTTAACAGTAACTTTCTTGTCTTTTGCCTTCCTGGCGTCTGACACTGCTACTGCATGTTGGACTTTTACTTTTTCAGCTATATCCAAATCAACCTTTAATCCAACAGCTAAATCATTGGTTATATTCACTCCACCTACTGGCAAAACTGCCACATGTTGCAAATCACCCTCGTCGTACACCGCCAAGTTAGTAGTAGTGCCCCCAATATCAATTAGTACAACTCCGTTTTCTTTTTGACGATCGTTCAGTACAGCATGCGCAGCTGCTAAACCTGCTGGGACACTATGATGTACAGCTGTCTTTGTCATGTCTGCAACTTTTAATAAGTTCTTTAGATTTGGTGTTAGCGCTGTTATTACATAGGCATCTACCTCTAAACGGACACCGTTCATGCCTATTGGATCACGTATATTGTCCTGATCGTCCAGGGAAAAGCTGCGAGGTGTGACATCTAAAATTTCACGATTCGCAGGCAGTTGCACCACAGTTGCGGCATCTTCTACTCTAGCCAAATCTTCTTCGTTGATTTCATGGTCTCGACTGCCAACTGCAACGACACCTTTCGAGCTCATACCTAGTACATGATTGCCATTGATGCTGATAGTAGCGCCATCGATCTGATGACCAGATACTCTCTCGGCTTCTTCTAGAGCCTTGTCAACAGCCTGGGCAGTAGTTACCAAGTTAACAACTACGCCTTTACGCATACCGCTGTTCGGAGCTTCGCCAACACCAATAATAGTCGGGCTGGCTGCCCCTTCATCACGATGTCCCACAACACAACGGACTGTTGTCGTGCCGATATCTAAACCAACAGCATAGTTAGAAAGTTCTTGCATATATGGTCTAAATTATAACGGTTACGACTAATCTAAGCAAATTATAGCTTAGTAAGGATTTCACAACCGTCATCGAGCACCAATACAGTATGCTCAAAATGTGCAGCTAATGAGCCATCGGCTGTTCGTATTGTCCAACCATCGCTGTCAACTTTGATTTTGTGATCGCCTAGGGTTGTGATTGGCTCGATCGCTAAGCTCATATGTTTTTTTAGTACCGGACCCTGCCCTGCACGACCATAGTTTGGGATATCTGGCTGTTCATGAACTTCATGACCAACCCCGTGGCCAACCAATTCACGCACAATACCTAAACCAGCACCATTCAAGGCATCTCCTATTGCTGCGCTAATATCACCAATGTGATCACCTGCATCTATCTCTTCTAACCCACGATATAGTGCTGCTTCGGTACCTTCTATCAACCTTTTTTTGTCACCAGTTGGCTGTTCACCTATCACCATGGTAAACGCTGCATCAGTTATCATACCGCCATAGTTAATACCAAAATCAAAAGTAACGACATCGCCTTTTTCAAAAGGTCGGTCGTTTGGTATGCCATGTACAACTTCGTCGTTAGTTGAAATACAGATATTGCCCGGAAAACCTTCGTAATTTTTAAATGCACAAATTGCATTCACGCCCTCGGCTTCGCTGCCTACAAAAGCATCAATATCCAAACCTGTCGCTCCTGGCTTTGCGACTTCTCGAACACCCTGCAAAATCTCTGCCAAAATACGTCCACTTTTGCGTATATTTTCTATTTCAGCAGGTGTTTTAACTTTGGTAAACATTAATTATTTCAAAATACTTTCTAGTTCTGTCTCTATTTTATCGTGGACCTGACCAACAGAGCCATCTCCATCGATATATTTGACTGGAATACCTTTTTCTTGCAGATATTCCAAGATTGGTACAATTTCCTTGTTATATATATCCAGACGCTTTTCTATTGCATGAACCTCGTCGTCTTTTCTACCGCGAATCTTTAATCTCTGCTGCAATTCATCAACTGGCACATCTAATACTACAGCCAATGCGACCGATCGTTCGTGTTCAGGCGTGTTTTCTACCAGCCATTTCGCCTGTTCTACCTGCCTGGGGAAACCATCTAATATTACATGTTCTAGATCTTTGGCCTTTTTCAAAGCTTCGCCTACAATTTCGCTCATCTTGGTTTGATCTATCAAACTGCCCTCGTTGATAGTGCGTAAAATTTCGATATCTTGCATATCACGCAGCAACTGACCGGCAGAGATCCAACGCCAACCGTGGCGAGCGGCCAACATCTGACCTTGTACGCTTTTGCCTGACCCAGCAGGGCCGAAAAATAATATCATTGTAGCTCTAGTTTAACTGGTCTTTAGCAATTTTCGCAACTAACGCTCCGTCGGCGCTGTTTCCGGCTTTTGCTTTGACCT
Organism: uncultured Candidatus Saccharibacteria bacterium; assembly: GCA_964348805.1. Classification (GTDB taxonomy): domain Bacteria; phylum Patescibacteriota; class Saccharimonadia; order Saccharimonadales; family Saccharimonadaceae; genus JACPYF01. Next base: position 3,876 of record CAYGDZ010000054.1, read on the forward strand.
GTCCTATGACTTTTCCTAGGTCTTTTATCTCAGTTGCCCCAGTATTGGCAATTGCCTCGACAACTAGTTTTTCAATATCGTCCGCCGATAATTGTTCCGGTAGATATTTGGCGATTACTTCTTTCTCACGTCGTTCTTTGTCGGCCATCTCTTGGTTGCCGCCTCGTTCAAACAGATTAGCAGCCTCGTCACGCTTCTTGGCTTCGCGTGCTAATAGTGATTCGACTTCAGCTTCACTCAGGCCCTCTTCACGCTTGCCGCTGGCAATCTCCTGATTCAAAATTGCACTCTTTATACCCTTTAGTAGATCAGTCAAAAAAGAATCCCGAGCCAACATTGCTGACTTGAGATCCTGATCTATTTGAGTTTTTAGGCTCATCGTTTTCCGAGACGCATGCTCAGAACTTTCTCAGCACGACGTTGTTTCCTAATGATTGCTTTCTTGCGACGTTCGGTCTTGCTGATAGGTTTACTGAAAC
>CAYGDZ010000055.1:0-4298 GCA_964348805.1 uncultured Candidatus Saccharibacteria bacterium
GATAATAGTCTGGATTTTCACTTCTAAAGCGACTGATCTTTAGTTTTTTTGCATGTGCGTATCCCTGATGGAACAAGAAGGGAAGTTTTGATATGTATATTTTAGAAATACTGTTCGCACTAATCGGTGTAACAGTAGGAGCTGGTGGTTACTTTGCATACAGCCAATCCAGCAACAAAAACGCGTCTAAAAAAGCCGAAAAGCTAATCGCAGATGCTAAAAACAAGGCTAGCGATATAGTGCTAAAGGCAAAAGACGAGGCATTGAAAGTTACAGACGATGCTACCAAGGAAATCAATGCTCTGCGTAAGGAGCAGAAGAAATCAGAAGATCGTGCCGCAGAGCGTGAGGCAAATTTGGATAAAAAGTTGGATGATCTAGACAAGCGAAGTGAAAAGCTGCGAAAAAGCGAGGACGAAGTCGATAGTCTAAAGAACGAGATTCGTGAGATTCGCACCAAGCAACAGGACAAATTAGAAAAAATCGCCAAGCTATCTAAAAAAGAAGCTAGCGAACATCTACTAAAGATGACCGAGCGTGACATCAAAGAAGATCTAAAAGGTTTGATTGTGAAACTGCAACGCGACGCCGAAGCTGATGCCGAAGAGCGTGGTCAAGTTGCAATTCTGAGCGCTATGGAGCGTATGGCTAGCGAAGTTACAGCCGAGCGAACAGTCACCGCAATCAAACTGACCGATGACGACATGAAAGGTCGAATCATTGGTAAAGAAGGCCGTAATATTCAGGCTATTCAACGTGCAACAGGTGTCGATATCTTGGTAGACGATACGCCTGGTATGGTAGTGTTATCTAGTTTTGACCCTGTGCGACGTCAGGTGGCTAGAATGACCCTGGAAATGTTGATGAAAGATGGTCGCGTGCACCCAGCTCGTATCGAAGAAGTTGTCGAGAAAGCCAAAAAGCAAATCGACAAGGAAGTCGACCGTGCTGGTGAAGATGCAGCGCGTGAAGTTGGAGTTGTTGGTATACCAAAAGAACTACTGCGTTTACTGGGTGAGCTAAAATTCCGAACTAGTTACGGTCAGAATGTCTTGAAACATTCGACCGAAATGACACAAATTGCCGGTATGATTGCCGAAGAAATTGGTGCCGATGTACGTACAGTTAAGACCGCGACATTACTACACGATATTGGTAAAGCCGTATCACACCGTATCGAAGGCAAGCACCATCACATTGGCGCAGAACTGGCCGAAAAATATGGCTTATCAAAAGAAATAGCACATGCTATCAAAGCTCACCATGATGACATCGAGGCTACAACGCCAGAAGCTATCGTGGTCCGTATTGTTGACGCCATGAGCGCCGCCCGACCTGGTGCACGTAACATCAGTGCCGAAAACTTTGTCGAACGTATGAAAGACCTCGAAAACGTTGCAACTAGCTTTGACGGTATCGACAAAGCCTATGCAATATCTGCAGGACGCGAAGTACGTGTCATCGTGAAGCCAGAAAAAATTGATGATCTATCTAGCATCAAACTGGCACGTGATATCGCGACCAAGATCGAGAGCACTATGAACTATCCAGGTACGATCAAGGTCAATGTGATTCGTGAAACTCGTGCTACCGAATTTGCAAAATAACATGAAACAACGAGAGTTAATTACTATCACAGCGATTTTAAACTTAGCTGTGATAGCACTCTCGTTTTTTGCATGGGTTAGTTATGGTCATTCATTGACTGCGATTTCGATCGCTAGCTTGCTAGCAATCACAGCCTTTTCACTGATGTGGGTGCATTATGTTAGTGATTTTGTGAAACAAACATGGTTCCCCGATCAGTCGACTGGGTGGCAATACAATGCTACGCACTGGTTTGTATTGATTGCTATATTATTGCACCCGTTTTTGGTTAATTTTTATTTAGTGTCCGAGGGTTATGGCTTTCCACCCGGCAGCTACGTACAGTATCTAGGGGTATTTAGCGCACTGTTTGTGCCGCTGGGCTTTATAGCGCTAGCCTTGTTTTTGTTATACGAGTTTAAGAAATGGTTTGCACGTAAACAGCTAGGCTACTTTGTAGACCACGCTTCGATCTTGGCTATGTTTTTGGTACTGATACATGGTTTTCAGCTAGGGTTTATTACCAGTGTTACTTGGTTTTATTGGGTATGGTGGGTTTTTCTAGTTACGTTTACTGCACTGGCGATACGTTATTATGCGGTGTACTATAAAAATATGTCTGGTAAAAAATATTTTGTTATTGCAGTAGTCTTGGCGCTAGCAGGTATCGGTGCTTTCGTAGGCTACAGTAAATTGCAACTGCAAGAAATCACCGATACTGCTACGCAAATTGAAAGTAGTGATACAAAAACTCAACCTCAAACAACTACAAATGAAACCACAGCCATAAGTAAAGCTGACCTAGCCTTGAACAACGGCAAAGACGGCAATAAATGTTGGATAGCTATAGATGGTGAGGTGTATGATGCATCGAATAATCCACAGTGGCAAAACGGCGAACACCTGCCGTCCGGCGGTAGGGCAAAGTGCGGTCAAGACTTAACTAGCGTGATCAGCCAGTCACCACACGGCAAGAGTGTTTTGGGTGAGCTGCCGATAGTCGGCGCATTAAGCCAGTAGAGATATTTTAAATAATACAAAAAGCCCATCAAATGATGGACTATTTGTATGGTCGGGGTGATAGGACTCAAACCTACGACCTCTCGGTCCCAAACCGAGCGCGCTATCAACTGCGCCACACCCCGATGTGTGCTGTACTATCCTACCAGAAAAACTAGGTTTTTTAAAGAGTAGAACTCTTATATCCAGCCACGGTTTTGCAACAAATCAAGTACAGCTGCTTTTTGCAGCTTGGCACGCTTTGTGTCATCGGCAATTGTGCCATCGTAATCCAATAAGAATATCGGTGTTTGAGTATTTTCTAACTGCGTCAGTTCGTCAATCTTTTTGCTAGCATCAGCTATGTTACTAATAGCATTATATTCACTAGCAACTTTCGTAGGGTCAGCATCCCCAAAAGATGAAGGTATTTTGTGTCCATGTTTGTCTTGCTGCACCCATACTGGTACAACCTTTGGTAGCTTTTCCTGTAATGCAGTGAGGTTTGATAAACGGTCGTCAAATGCAAATACCACGCGATCTCGTGTATATTGCTGTAGTTGTTCAATTATCTCATCTGAGAATTTATCTTCATCTGATATTACTGATATACCATCACTAGTACTAGGAAAGCGAGTAGGATCACTCAAATCAGTTGCTATGCCACTTACTACTCCTGATTCCACCAGTTTGTGCAGCTGCGCAACACTACCGGGGTGTTCATCTGTGCCCATTGTGTCGCCCTGAGTCCAAATAATGACTTTACCCCTTTCTGTCAGTTTATTTAATTGATCTAGAGCTTCAGGATATAGACAGTCTTCAAAATTAACTTCACGAGTCACAACTCTACGGATTTCTTCAGTAAACTCGGTTTCATTTGGCACAGTAGCAGGTTCTATATTTTCGGATAGTGTTTGTAATCTATCCGGGAATCTTTCATCTGCGAACTCGCTTAAATGTTGATTAAAAAAATCAGGATCATACAGACTCTTGTATAACAGGGAAGCCATTAGATGAACATTGCCTTTTGTTTGATCAATTGCAATACCCCAGCAAATAGCGTATTTGTCGGCTATGCGTTTGCCCTGGGTTTCGTTAGTTGTTTGTTCTAGCTCAGATGACATTTTTGTTTTTGAGGCTTTCTATTACCTGGTTAACTCCTTTCATTGTATCATCAAAAGTGTTAATTGTCAATAGAACATCTTCAGGTTTCCCCAGTTCTTTGTGGAGCTCTTTTCTCTTAAAGTATTCATCGGCACCAACCCGTGATAGATTGTTAGTTACACCACTATCTACTTCTTGCTGTCTCTGCTCTAGCCTCTGTAACACAATTTCCTCGGGAGCCTCTAGGTGTATCAGATAGAACTGAGCGCCATTTTCATTGGCATTACTTTTAGCATTTTTATAGAATTTTACTAGATCGTTATCTATGATATGGCTAATTTGTTGTTTGTACAAAAAAACAGAAGTTGCTTCGGCAATTGCCTGAACTAATTCTTGTTCTGGCGATTCACCAGCAAATCCTTGGCTATTTAACCAACGACGTATTTGATCATTACTAGCGACGTAAAGATTTAACTCTTTTGCTAATGCGTTTGCAAATGTTGATTTACCAACTCCATTCAGGCCAACCATTCCAATGGCAAATAGTTGTTTTGTATTGTGAGGCGGGACTGTAATAGTCTTTAGGTATGCATCTATATATTCTTGCC
>CAYGDZ010000056.1:0-4295 GCA_964348805.1 uncultured Candidatus Saccharibacteria bacterium
CAGTATACCTAGAGATATGAAACACTAGCCCTAGCGCCAACATGATAAATAGCAAGCTAGTACCCCCAAAACTCAGTAGCGGCAGAGTAATACCCGTTAGCGGAACTACACCGACCATCGCGCCAATATTTAGCAGGCTATGTGTAGCCAACCAGCCAAAAACACCCGCCACGATCAGACGCAGATTAATGTCTTCGATTCTATCCATAATCATCAGTAGTCGTAGTAATAATGACACCAATATAATCAGGATTACAACAAGCCCTATAAAACCAAAGGCCTCCCCCATGATCGCAAAGATTGAATCGTTAGGAGCTTCGGGCAAATAACCAAATGATTGCACGTTCTTGCCAAGTCCCAGTCCGAAAAATCCACCAGTACCCAGGGCAATCTTTGCCTGAGTAATGTGGTATGCCGCCCCGCCAGCATCACTAGAGTCGTTCAAAAATGTCAGAATTCGTGCAATACGATGGGGCGCAATCGCTATGAACAGTACGCCCATTGCAGTTACAGCACCCAAAATAATCAGACCTATGCGTTTGCTAACACCTGCGACATATAACATGGTTCCAACAATACCTAGCAGCGCCAAACCCGTACCCATATCTTTTTGAATACCAATAATCAATACCACTGCAACACCGATTAGTAGACCTATCGGTATTATAGTTTCATTCATATCATTGAGCTTGCCCTGCTGCACTCGTCTGCCGATAAATCCTGCCAAATACAGTAACATGCCGAACTTTACCAGTTCAGCAGGTTGAAAATTGATAAATCCTAGATCAAACCAACGACAAGCACCCAGGCTACACTGGGCGATAGGCACATTAGCAAAACCCAGAACAGCCAGCAGTACACATGCTATCAACGCCCCTATCAACAGCTTTCCAGCATACTGTTGCCATATCTTAATAGGAACATTAGCAGCTAGCACAAACGCTCCAATACCAACAATCAGATATAGAAACTGCCTTTGCATAAAATGCGCTTGATCTAGTGAGGCGCCAGCTTCGTTAATAATCTGCGTTCTAGCAGGGCTAATCGCATACAGCACTATCAAGCCTAGCAACAATAATATACCGACAAATATAATCATCGGATAGTCAGGTCGATGCCTACGTACGAACGCTCTTGTACGTTCCATTAGCCAATACTTCCGCCTGCCAGAGCTATCAGCAAACCAATAAATCCACAAACTTGTGCAATGACCCAGAAACGCATAGTTACTTTTGTCTCGGGCCAGCCCATAGCCTCAAAGTGATGGTGGATTGGTGCAGAAATAAATACTTTTTTATGAAACAATTTCTTGCTAGCAATCTGCACCAGACTAGATCCAGCCTCTACTACAAATAACAAGCCAATGATTGGCAACAAGAATAAGGTATCAGTCAGCATAGCAACCACACCTAGACTCGTTCCCAGTGCAAATGAACCAACGTCCCCCATGAAAAAACGCGCCGGATGTATATTGAACCAAATATAGCTCAGCAGTGCACCGACAACCGTGAAACAAAAACCTGCAATACCAAAATTACCCTGCAATATAGCAATAATACCAAATATACCAAAAGCAATTGCGCTAAGTCCCCCAGCCAGTCCATCCAAGCCGTCGCTGATATTAACTGCATTACCAGCTGAAATAACTGCCAGCATAAATAGCGGGATTATAAACAGACCGAGCTCCCACGGGGCATTAACGAACGGTACGTGTATGTTTGTATAACCTAATTTGTAGTAAAAGAACCAAGCACCGGCGCCTGCCACCAGGGTTATCATCAGGAACTTTATCGGGGCCCTCAATCCTTTGACTCCCCCACCTAGGCCACGTAGATTGATAACATCATCCAGCAGCCCAACAGCCGCTCCACCAATCAATGCTGCCAGCGGCAACCAAGTTTGTTGGCGATCCAGGTTGAATAAAAGCGTGACGATCGCTATCGCTAACACTGTCACCAGTCCAGCCATTGTCGGAATATTGCGCTTGAACTTGTGAGCATGTAGCTTTGTAAAAATCTCTAGCTTCTCGCCCGTTGTTGTTTCGGTGCGCTGGACTTTCCAGAACCTATATCGATATGCTAGAAAAGTATAAAATGGCGTCATCAGCATCGCCAACGAGAATGCTCCAACACTCAGTGCTGTTGCTTTGATTAGTTGACTAGTCAGTTGTGTAATTGTTATAACGTCCATATTTTCCTTTCTTTAACTTGGTGGGACTTTCAGATAATCTAGTAGCCAGTTTGATATATCACCAAATATTGGTCCTGCTGCTGTTGTACCAGCGTAGCCTGCAGCCTTACTGTCTTTAACTTGTACCATTATGACATATTGCGGAGATTGGTTGCCGCCAAAACCCAAGTAGGTACCTATCGAGTTGTCGTCAGTATATTTGCCGGTACTGCGATCAATAATCTGTGATGTACCGGTTTTACCACCAACAACATAGCCATGTTTGTCTTTACCGCCCAGCGAACCTAACTGACGACCCTGAACTATCAATCCTCGCAAAGTATCCGATGTACTAGGGCTTAAAACTCCAGTTCTAACAACTTTTGGTTTTGTATACTTTACATTTTGACCATTTTCGGTTGTACCGGCTACTACAGTCGGTTTATAAAATGTCCCGCCATTGATACTAGATGAAAATGCAGCAGCCGTTTGGATCATTGTCACGTCCATACCCTGGCCAAAAACCATGTTCGCGTAACGCACATTATTACCCTGCTCTTCTGTCGGAGGTATGATAATTCCTTTTGATTCGCCAGACTGCTCGATACCTGTTTTTTGACCGAATCTATAGTGATTGTGATAGTAGTCATACAATTTGTTACGCGCCTGCAGATTAACTTTGCCACCGCCCATTTGTTGTAATATGAATACTACACCAGTGTTCAATGAATAATGCAGCACATCAGTCATGGTTGCATTTGCACTGATTGGATCTTCTTCGACATTGCTGATTTTTGTGTCATCAACCTGCACATAGCCTCTGTTATTAAATGTTGTGCTAGGTTTGACTGCACCTGTATTCAGACCAACACCCATTGTCAAAGTTTTGATAACAGAACCAGCTTCGTATGGTTCCGATACAATACCATTCTGAAAAACTCCATAGTCAGTCACTTCGTTATATTTTGATGGGTCGTAGCTCGGATAATTAGCCATAGCCATTACCTGCCCATTGTTTGGGTTCATTATAATTACGCTACCCTTTGTCGCTCGTACCTTTTCTAGACCTTTTTTAAGTGCTGATTCAGCATATGATTGTATGTTTCGATCAACACTCAAAACCAAATTGTCTCCATCCTTGGCAGGAATACTGACGTCATTTTCACTGACTGTCAGCGGAATACGACGAACATCAGTTACAGCTTGCAGTTTTCCGTCAACGCCCTTTAATCGCTTGTCCAGCGCACCTTCTATACCATATTGCCCAGTTCCTTCGTTATCAACATATCCTAGCAGCTGCGCGCCCAGGCTGCCTTCTGGATAGACTCGTCGATCGGCCGCTGTCATACCAACTCCGGCTATGTTCTCTTTTTTTAGCTTTTCTGCCTGTGTATTATTCAATTGCCTGGCCAGAACCGCATAGCGCAGGTTCTTGTTGTTCAATGCATCCTTGAAACCTGGGTCCACGTTTGTGCCTGCTATGGCTTCAACAGTTTCTATCAGCTTTTTCTTGTTATCAACCTGTTGTGGGTCGACATATGCGGTATATACTGGTTGATTCAGGACAAGAGGAACGACGCTGCCGCTATCACGAGCATATATCTGCCCGCGTTTTGCAGGCAGGACAAATTTCGCAACGTGCTCTTCGTATGCCCGCTGTTTGTAATAGTCATGGCGAACAATCTGTATATAGAAAAGATTTAATACAATAATAACCACAAATCCAATCATGATTGTGGCTAAAATGTCTGATTTTCGTAAACCTTGTAGGTTGAAATTTAGTTTCATGGGTAGTTATCAGTGTACCGTAGTATAACTAACGAATATAGTCTGTACTGGCCGGTTGAGTTAGTTTTGCTGCAACTTCACTGGACTGAACTTTTTGTAGTGACTTTAGACGAGCACTCTCAACCTGTAGTTCGCTCTTTTTGGCGACCAACTCTGTCTTTTGCGAATTCAACTGTTCGATAGCGTAGCCATAGCTACTAGTCTTAGTCACCTGCGTTAGATATATTAGACCTAGCAGCGCTACCATCATTGCAACTAGCACTGTGTGAGACACTGGCCCTAGTCGAGTTGAGTGCTCAAAAGCTACTGTGTTTTGGTTACGACGCCACGCATTTTCG